>CAIUEV010000123.1 GCA_903898335.1 uncultured bacterium
AGGCCAAACGATTACCGGAAACCGGCGTGTTCGAGCTGTTTAAATTGTTTCTTTTGAGAGGAACAGCTCTATAGGAGCCTCCCCCCTCTTGATTTTTGATATTTTCGATCCCCTCCGAAGCCCCTCCTATCGACTCGACACCGGTCATTCCCCCTCCCGAACCGAAAGTGGCGGGAGAATACAGTCCGGTTTCCAGATTACTTCTCAGATCGGAAAGGCTGCGACGGCTATCTTCAGCTGGCATTTCCATTTTTGTTTAATTTAAATTATTCTTAAAATATAAAAAGGTGGTATCTTAAACAAGAATCAAGCTATTCTTCATACTAAAAGAATTATAAACTAAAATTATGACTTTGGCAGCTCGCATTGCTCACAACTCCATTATTTCAACCGTAACCAGAGTTTTAAGCTTGGCCATTTCTTTGGTCACAATCGGATTTATCACCCGATATCTTGAACCGGCCGGCTTTGGAAATTATACTACGATTTCCGCTTTTTATTTTCTGATTGTCGCCCTCTCCGATTTTGGCATCAATCAAATTTTCACTCGAGAAATATCCCGTCCTAAGGCCGATGAGGCGAATATTTTGGCGAATGTTATGGGGTTAAGAATTGTCTCCGTCTCGATAACCGCAATCCTGGGGCTCTTCGGCTTCTTCTTCTTGCCTTACTCCGAAGAAATAAAAAAAGGAATAGCTCTCATGTTTTTAGCTTTGTTTTTTTCCTCCGGCTCTCAGACGCTAAATAGTGTTTTTCAGAAAAGATTGGTTATGCATCGCCTCGCCTATCGAGAACTGATCGGTCGAATAATCCAATTTGGCGTAGTTTTTGCCACCGTTAAGGCTGATTGGGGCCTTTACGGAGTTTTAATGGCCATGATCGCAAGTTTTTTATTTACCTTTTTGGCGGTACTTCAGCTGACTCGCGAATACGTTCCCCTGGGGGTCAAGTTTGATAAAAAATATTGGATTTTTTTCCTGAAAGAATCCGCCCCGTTGGGAATAGCCGCCTTTGTCAACTTTCTATATTTCAAAGCCGATGCGATTCTTCTCTCTCTTTATCGAAGCAGTCATGAGGTCGGTATATACGGCGCTTCCTATAAAGTTCTGGAGAGTTTGATCTACTTTCCTTCCATGTTCATGGGCTTGATTATGCCCGTTTTTGCCTATAATATTTTTCACCGACCAAAAAAGTTTTTGAATTTGGCCAGCAAGACATTAAAGGCAATTTGGCTGGCTACAATACCTCTAACCGTTTTCATGTTTTTTCTTTCCAAAGAAACAATAATGGTCATTGCCGGCAAAGACTTTATTGAAGCCGCTCGCGTTCTGCAAATCCTCTCCTTCGCTTTAGGCGCTATTTTTTTAGCTCAGTTTTTCAACAGCATTCTCATCACTGTCAATCGACAAAAAACACTGCTTGTAATATTATCCATTACTGCCGGATTAAGCGTTGTTCTCAATTTGATTTTTATTCCGATTTATTCCTACATGGGTGTCGCCGTTATTTCGACTTTCTGTCAAATCTTAGTCACTGTTATTGCCTACAGAATAAGTCGGCAATGGGGAATCGGCTGGGGAGAGGGTTGGAAAAAATTACCAACCCGATCTTTTTTTGTCTCCGCTGTCGGAATGGTTTCAGCGCTTTATTTTTTGGAGATGACCAATCTGGAGGGCTTTTCGGTTCTTCTGCTGACCGGCATTTCCTCCTTGGCCGGAGTATTCTCAATTGGGATTTTTGAAAACGGAATCGCGGATAATGCCATAATATTAGTCAATATTATTATCAAAAGCATAGTCGGGCTTACAACTTACGCCGGTCTGATCTTTTTAACCGGCGGATTGACATTGAACGAACTGAGTCAACTTATTTTTATCCGCAAACTTAGAGAAGATGATAAATTCAGCCTTCCCAACTAAAAAAATTCTTGATGAAACCTTGGCTGAATATCTTGTTGCCGGTCGAGTTGCTTCGGGACTTTCTTTAGACCGAATAGCCGAAGAACTTTCGGTCAGCAAAAAACACTTAGAAGCTCTGGAGGGTGGCCGATTCGATTCTTTACCCCCCGATGTTTACACTATCGGGTTGTTAAGACGTTACTGTAAAACGCTCGGTCTCAACGAGAAAAGAGCAATCGCCCTTTTCAAGAAAAGAAAAAATAAGAAAAGCGTTTCTTTTTTTACTCGACCGGTTATTTACAGAAATTTTTTGGATCGAATTTTGACCTATCGAAATTTTATTTTTTTATTAATTTTTATCCTTCTCTGTTCATTGGGTTTTTATCTTGTTAAAACGCTGTATCCTCTTTATACGAACCCGTATTTTGAGCTTGACGACCCGGAAGTTTGCACTCGAACGGTCAGTGAGGAAACACTGAAACTTTCCGGCAGCATCAAGCCCGAAGAGAAAATTTGGATTAACAGTGAAGAAATAAGTCCCGACAAGGACGGCCGTTTCTATTCCGATATTTTTCTCAAAAGTGGAGAAAATAAAATCAAGATCAAGATCGTTAATCGTTTCGGAAGAATAAGAGAAGAAACCTGTACAGTCAAAAAAAGTGAATCTTGAAACCGAATAAAAATTGCCTAAAAGATTATTATAAGTTAGAAAGTAACATCTCAGTTCTTTAATTCAAATCGGAGGTAAAAAATGGAGTCACCTTGCAGAGGATGCGAACGGGAGAGTTTGGACAAAAATGAATGCATAGGATGGTGCGCTAAAATTATAAAATTCCAGAATAGTCTGGAAAAGACCCCGATCAATTTTGATAATGGATATAGCTCCTTCCTTAACGGAGCAACCAGAAAAACACCAAAACCTACCTGCCTCTAAATTCCCAAAAAACTTAAACGATCCCCCACGGATCGTTTTTTAATTTTTTACCCTTATTTTTTTATTGATATAGAATGGCCTAATAAACTAAAAAAATGTCTAAAAATAAACTGCTTTTAATCGATTCAAGCGCCCTGATTTATCGAGCTTTCTACGCTCTGCCTCCGCTAACCGACAAAAAAAATCGCACCGTCAATGCCGTTTACGGTTTTCTTTCCGCTTTTATCAATGTTTTGAAAAAAACCGAGCCGACTCACATTGTTTTCGCCTTTGACGCCAAAGGAGGCTCTTTCCGTAATAAAAAGTATCCGGAGTATAAAGCTCAGCGGGAAAAAGCTCCCGACGATTTATACTCGCAGATACCTCTCTCAAAGAAGGCGGCCGCTTCCTTCGGATTCCCCTGTCTCGACAAAGAAGGTTTTGAAGCCGATGACATAATCGGATTTCTCGCCAATAAGTTTCTGGACGATAATTCCGAGAACGAAGTGGTTATCGCGACCGGCGATCTCGACACTTTGCAGCTGGTCGGACCGAGACTCTCCGTTTTCTCCCTTAGCCGAGGCATTAACGATGCCAAAATTTACGACGAAAAAGCCGTCAAGGAGAGATTTGGCCTCGAGCCGAAGCAAATGATAGACTACAAGGCTCTTTTTGGGGATAATTCCGACAACATCAAAGGTGTAAAAGGTATCGGCCAAAAAACCGCTTCCGATCTACTGCAGAAGCATCATTCGCTGGAAAACATATACCGACACCTGGAGGAATTAAAACCTCAGATAAAAAACAAGTTGGAAGCCGGAAGAGAAAGCGCTTTCTTGAGCCAAGAATTAGTAACTTTGGCAAAAGAGGTGCCGGTGGAAATCGACTGGAACTCCTCTCTTATCCGCAAAGAAGAAATCGCTCAAGGAGGAGAATACTTGGAAAAAGAGTTTGACTTTCGTTCTCTCAGAGAAAGAGTTCTAAAGGCCTTCGATTTGAGCGGTGACGGGTCTGAACAGAAGAATAATCTTGAACAAAAAAATCAAGATTTCAGCCAAATGTCCATAGTCGAATTGGAAGGAAAAATCTCCGCTAAGGGAAAAGAATTCATTGTTTGGACGGAAAAAACGGAAAAAGGATCGGGAATTTTTTTCGCCGACATCGAGGAAGCGGGAAAGGTCATCTTCTGTCCCCGAGCAAAAATAAAAAAGGAATTATTACCAATATTGAAGGAAGTGTCAGTCTTCTGTTTCGATAGTCAAAATATTTTTCGGGAATACCCGGAGTTGGAATTCGTTCAGGAAAATTTTAATGATCTAAAATTAATAACCTATCTTATCCATCCTCCATTTTTAAAAAAATTTTCCTTCAAGGAAACAGTCTGGCATTTTCTGAAAATCCGCTTTGAAGAGCCAAAAAAACAGCTTTCCCTTCTCGGCTCCATCGACGACAACTATCCGCTTAACAAATTAAAGGAAGTTTTTACTTTGCTACACAAGTTGGTTCCCGAAGTTAAAGGAGCTTTTCAAGAGCAAATCCGATACCAAAAAGAAAGCTCTTTCAAAACAACCGTTTTCCCTGAATTCAAATGGCAAGCCGGCATTGATTTTGTGTTTCAAGAAATAGAAAAACCTCTCAGCCCCGTGCTGGCCGAAATAGAAAGAGTCGGCGTTAAAGTTGACTTGGAAATGTTGAATTCAATGAATAAAAAGAATGGCGATCAAATAAAAATATTGAAAGAAAAAATATTTCAGCTTGCCGGTCAGGAATTTAATCTTGATTCACCTTCGCAATTAGCCGATATTTTATATTCAAAACTGGGAATCCCCTCTTATTCAATCAAAAAAGGTAAGGCAGGTCATCACTCCACCGCCGCAGATATTTTGGAACAATTGACTGAAATTCACCCCATAGCCGGCTTACTGCTCGAGTACAGAGAAAAAAGAAAGTTACAGACCACTTACTTGGAGACCCTTCCTTCACTCATCAGCCAAAAAGATGGAAGAATCCACGCCTCTTTCGATCCGACCGGGACCGCTACCGGCCGGCTTTCCTCCGCCAATCCCAATCTTCAAAATATTCCGTTACCTTCAAAAAAAGATAGCGATAGCGTTTCCATAAGAAAAGCTTTTATTCCGGAAGATGGCTATTCGTTCATCTCATTGGACTACTCACAAATTGAAATTAGAATCGCCGCCTACCTGACCGGCGAGAAAAAGCTGATAGAGGCTTTTGAAAAAGATCTGGATATCCACCAGCGAACCGCCTCTCTTGTCAAAAATATCCCATTGGAAGAGGTGACTCCGGCGGAAAGAAGTGCCGCCAAAGCCTTAAATTTCGGCATTATGTACGGTATCAGCCCCTTCGGCTTTGCTCGATCATCGAAAATGTCAGAGAGTGAGGCGAAAATTTTCATCGATAATTACCTGAAAGAATTCCCCAAGATATCTTCCTACATGGAAAATATCAAGTCGTTCGTCAACCGATTCGGATTTGTAGAAACGATTTTCGGTCGGCGCCGATATTTTCCCGAGGCCACCGCCAAAAACAGGTTTCTGCGCCAATCGGCCGAAAGAATGGCTATTAATATGCCTTTCCAAGGAACGGCGGCCGATATTATGAAAATGGCTCTGATAAATACTTCCGACCTTCTGAAATCAAAATTTCAAGCCCAAACAGAAGAGGAAGCGGCTAAAATAATTTTAACCATTCATGACGAAATAATTTTAGAAGTAAAAGATGAGCTGGTTGAATCGGTAAAAAAACAAGTTAAAGAAACCATGGAATCGGTAATCAAAGAAATCCTTCCCTTGAAGGTCGACGTAGCCGTTGGCAAAAATTGGGAGGAATTGTAAGCAAAATATGCTAAAATAAAAAAATAAGCTATAAATCACTTTAGATTCAAAGCTCTCAAAATTTTTAATTTTTTTAAAAAATGGAAACGATCCGAAAGTTCCTCAAACAAAACAAAAAAGCCGTTTTGGCTGCATTAATGGCTGTTTTGGTCGGTGGCGTCGTTCTCTGGGCTATTAACGGCAAGAAAGACACCGAACTGGAAAAGGCAGGCGAAAAATCAGAAACTCCGAGCGAAGAAACCGGTAGCGGAGTTCTCCTCAATCAAGGCGAAGTTAGCCCTCTCAGCGGTTTACCCTGTGAAAATTATAAACGAAGAGCTATCGGAGTCATGCAAGCCGGAGACGTTTCCACCAGACCATTGTCCGGTTTTTCCGATGCCGATATGGTTTTTGAAATGCCGGTAATTACTGCCAGTATTACTCGCTTAATGGGTGTTTATCTTTGCAATTCGCCAAAAGAAATCGGATCGATTCGCAGTGCGCGACACGACTACGTTACCATAGCCAAAGGTATTGATGCGATGTTGGCTCACTGGGGCGGGTCGCACTTTGCTCTTGAAGTTTTGAAGAATAAAAACACGGTTCCCGATCTGGACGCCATGAATAATACCGAAGGTGCTTTCTTCAGAAAAGACGGCATTCCGGCACCCGATAACGGCTTTGCCTCTCACGAAGGACTTTGGAAAATGGCGGGAAAGATGGGATACAGATTGGAGAATAAGTTTGAAGGCTACCCCCATCAAGCCGAAGCGGAAGCCTCAAAACGTCCGGCAGGGGGGAATCTGAGAGTCGGTTTCGCAGGCGTTTACGGTGTAAATTACACTTACGATCCAAAAACCAATTCTTACCTGAGATCTTGGGGAGGAAAAGAAGATACGGATAAAGCTACCGGCAAACGATTGGCGCCAAAAAATATTATTGTCGCCTTCGCCACCTCAAGGCAAATCGAAGGTCAATACAACGACGTTGATATTGAAGGCAGCGGAGAGATGCACGCCTATATTAACGGTCAGGAAATCATAGGCAAATGGGAGAAGGAGAAAAAGAATTGCGTTATAGGCGACGACCTTGTTTGCGTAACCGATAGCAAGCTGAAGTTTTTAGATGATAAGGGCGAGGAAATAAAATTTATTCCCGGTCAGATTTGGGTTGAAATTCTTGAGCCAGGTCAGTCTCTAAAATGGGAGCCTGCCGGAGCGGCCGCCACTAACTAAAATATTGGAGGGCTAAGTTAATTCCCTAAGAAGAGCTTATGAAAATTGTTTGCACTCGAGATAATTTGAGGCAAGGTATCAGTAGAGTTGAAAGAGCGGTTGGCAGAAATTCCACGCTTCCGGTTCTGGCCAGCGTACTGTTGGAAACCGAAAAAGGTTTGCTTAAAATATCCGCAACCAATCTTGAAATCGGTGTGATTTCTTATGTGCGATCAAGAGTGGAGAATGAAGGAAAAACAACCGTTCCGGTCAGTGTTTTTTCCGGCATAATCCACAATTTAAAGGACGAAAAAATAACTTTGGAGCTGGTCGGAACGAGTCTGAAAATTTTTGGCGATACTTTTGAGTCGAAATTAAGAACGATTTCCGCCGATGATTTCCCTCTCATTCCTAAAGTCGAAGATGGTCTGCAGTGGAGAGTAAATGCTAAGGATTTAAAAGAGGCTACGCGTCGGGTTATGCCGTCAGTCTCGAATTTGGAAACAAAATTGGAACTAACCGGAGTCTGTTTTTCGGCCGAAGAAAAAACTCTGACAATGGCCTCAACCGATGGCTACAGGCTGGCGGAAAAGACCATTAAATGCGAAGGAAAAACGAAAGAAGCAAGCAATTTTATAGTTCCCGGATCAAGCTTGCAGGAGGTGGAAAGAATTTTCGGAGAAGAATCGGTTGACGTTCTTATTACTGTTTCTGAAAATCAAATTGCTTTTCAAAAAGAGGATGTTTATTTTGTCAGTCGATTAATCGAAGGCAAATACCCCGATTACAAGCAAATTATTCCCAATAAATTCAAAGCCGAGGTTCGCATCGAAAAAACAAAACTTTTGGATTCATTAAAAATGGCCAGTATTTTTTCTCTCAATCAGACCAAAGATGTTAAAATCGGGGTGGAGCCGGAAAAAATATCGATTCATACCGGTAGCGGCGATTTTGGTGAGCATCATGCTGAGATTCCGGCGGAGGTGAATGGGGAAAGCTTTGAAGTTTCTTTTAATCATCAGTTTTTGCAAGATGGTTTAAATACGATAAGCGAAGAGGATGTCATGTTTTTTCTCAACGACAGTAACGGAGCCTCCCTGATGAAAGGATTTGATAACAAAAAAGAAGCCGTAAGAGATGATTTTCTGTATATAGTTATGCCGATTCGTCAATAAAATAAAAACTTGATACAAATATAAAATCTTAAAGGAGTATTTATAGTTATGAGCGTACTTGATTATATTTTTGGGCCTAAAAAACCTGACGCTAATTTTGCTCTTTCTCTCGACATAGGGACGGAGGTCGTTAAAGCCTTAATTTTTCAAATAGACGGTGAGGATGGCAAGGGATTGGTGGTCGGAGTGGGAAAAGAAAGACAAAAATCAGGTCACATGACTTCCGGCGCCGTGGCCGATATTGCCGGCGTAGTCGAAACATGCCAAAAAGCCATTGAAAAGGCGGCAAAAAGAGTCGGTTTTGTTCCGGAGCAATGTATTGTTGGGATTGCCGGAGAGCTGGTCAAAGGTACAACAGTCAATGTTCGCTACGAAAGAGTCCGCCCCCAACTCAAAATCGATATGCCCGAACTGAAAAGCATAGTTCAAAAAATTCAGTGGAAAGCTTTCGATCGGGTCAGGCAGCAGCTCGCCTGGGAAACCGGCCATTCCGAAATAGATATTAAATTGATTAATGCCGCTATCGTTGATGTGCGCATTGACGGATATAGAGTCACGAACCCTTTGGGTTTTCAAGGTAAGGAAGTTTCCGTTTCCGTTTTTAATTCCTACGCTCCAATGATTCATTTGGGAGCACTGCAAAGCATCACCAACGAACTGGGTCTGGATCTGCTCTCAATCGCCGCGGAGCCCTACGCTGTAGCCAGATCGTTGGGAACAGACAACGCCGTTGAGTTTTCCGCTGTTTTTATTGATATCGGAGGAGGAACAACCGACATCGCCGTTGTTCGAAATGGCGGAATCGAGGGAACAAAAATGTTTGCTCTCGGCGGTCGCGCTTTCACCAAAAGAATTGCAACCGAACTGAGTATCGGCTTCGAGGAAGCGGAGCAATTGAAAATAAAATATTCAAACAATGAGCTCGGACCGAATTTAATGCAAAAAATGAGCGGTATCCTGCAGGAGGATTGCCAAATTTGGCTTTCCGGAGTTGAATTGGCCCTAGGTGAGTTTGTGGGAACGGACCTTCTTCCAAATCGATTTTTGCTCTGTGGAGGGGGCTCGCATCTACCGGAAATAAAAAAAGTCTTGGAAAACAATAAGTGGCCCGAGGACTTACCTTTCGGGAAACAAGTCAAAGTCGATTTTATTTATCCCAAAGACGTTATTAATGTTCTCGATAAGACAAACGAGCTTAACGATTTTCAGGACGTAACCCCGATGGGGTTAGCCAATTTGGCGCTTGATCTGGTCGGCGAAGAGCGTGTTGTCGGCAGCATCCTCAGAAAAGTCGTCAGAATGATGCAAAATTAATTTTAACTTTAGGCATGAGACTCCCAAAGGCTATCGCTGTTGTAGGTCCGACCGCCTGTGGTAAAACCAAGCTGGGAGTAGATTTGGCCAAAAAGTTTAACGGAGAAATTGTCTCCGCCGATTCAAGACAAATCTATCGACACCTTGATCTTTGTACCGGTAAAGACAAAGAAGACTATTTGATCGGGAAGAAAAAAATTCCCTACCATTTGATTGATATTTTAGAGCCCGATCGAGAATTTTCTTCAGCCGACTTTCAGAAAGAAGCTTTTAAAACTATCAATAAAATAATTAAGAGAGGCAAACTGCCAATTTTGGTCGGGGGAAGCCCTTTTTACGTTTATTCTGTCACTGAAGGATGGAGTTTCCCCAAACTTGACCATGATCCGAAGATCAGAGACCGAGTCAGAAAAATGAGCCTCGAAGAAAAACAGCAAGCTCTGGAAAAAATTGATCCGGCCGCCTACGAAAAAATTGATCGCAACAACCCACGTCGGCTGGAAAGAGCTCTGGAAATTTGTCTTGTCTCCGGTAAGAAATTCGAAGATTTTAAACCTAAAGCAAGCCCAAAATTTGATTTTTTGTTTTTAGGTAAAATACATTCCCTGGATACAATCAAGGAAAGAGTTAAAAAGAGACTCGAGGAGAGATTTGAAGCCGGTATGATTGAAGAAGTCGCCGGCGTTTTAAAGAGGAAAAAGGCTTCCGCCAAAGACTTGGAAAAAATGGGTCTTGAGCCGAGATTTATCACTTACTATCTGGAAGGTCGCATAAACAAACAGGAACTCGAAGATCTTTTGTTGAAAAATATTATTAGCTTTGCCAAAAGACAGATCACTTGGTTTGGTAAAGACCAAAGGATTAATTGGATAGAAGACTCTTCCAAAGAACCAGAAAATCTCGTTCGTGATTTTATCAAAAAATAGCTAATTTTTTCGCTTCTTCTCACTCACCCAAAAACTACCGAAATATTTCTTAAACATCAATCGGGTCATGGCGTCCATGGCGGGCGGTGCCGTGATAAAAAGCGCCGTCAAAGGCATAAAGAGAGATTCGAGCCCAAACATTAAGTTTTTAAGCCAACTGTAATCTTTGGTTCTTCTTGGGGTTATAAAGAAAGAAAGAATAGCGGAACAGACGATTCCCACCATGGCCAGTCTCATCAGAAACTGAGTAATGAGCGGCAAATTATGCGCCAAGACCATCTCGTTAAACTCCGCTCCACCAACCATCAAAGGCAGCCAGCCCATCATCAGAAGAATAAAAGAAGTGGTCCCCCAAGAAATTCTTCCTTCAAGCATAGTAAATACGATACTAAACCTTGACCAAAATGGAATTTTGCAATCTTTATTCGCAAAGACTCTCAGTAATCTGGGAAAGCTTTCGATTCCGTAAGCCCAGCGTCTTAGCTGTTTATACTGATTTACAATAGTCTTTTTCACGGTTTCAGCCAAAGTTGCGTCCATGGAAACCGGTAAAAACAGGGGAATGGTGCGATAGTCACCGTCATACTTCGCGTAGCATTGCCAAAAAATAGCTGAATCCTCTGAAATGATATCTCTTTGCCATTTTCCGACATCGAGCAGAGCAGTCAAACTCATGGAATGAGAAGAAAAAGTCACCAGCCTTTCATGCCTGACGCTTTCTATCATATGCCAGAAAGAAGTTCCCAAAGAAACGGTTCTCACCACCATATTGGTATCCCAAATGTTATTGTTAAACATCGGCAAAGGTTGATAACTGGCTCTGAATCTGTCTTTATTCTTTATATAATGATAACTCACGCAAGCAAAATACTCCTGATGCGGACGAGTATCGCAATCGAAATTCGAGACAATAACTTGCCTCACGTCTATCTTTTTGCTTTTCAAAAACTTCAAAGCGTTATCCAAAGCCCAATTGGCATTGGAGCTTTTAGCTTTCATCTCTCCGGGTAAGTTGTCCGGATGGACAGCCGTCAGAAAGCCGGCGAAATCTTTACCGTATTTTTTCTTCAATTCTTCTTGGCTTTTGTGCGCCTCCTCCCCCGCTCTTTTCTCCGACGACATTGAAATTATAATTCTGTCATTGGGATAGTTGGAATTTTTTATAGACTCGATTGTCGGCTCAAGAACAAAAAGTTCTTCATTTACATACGGAATGATGATCAGATGATATACGTTGGAAACGCTGAGCCCATCATTTTCTTTAAGTTTTTCAATTTTTTTCAGCCAATCTATTTTTTGATTTTTCGCCAATTTCCTGTAAGCAATTATCGTCAAAACCGATAGGATGAGAATCCTTGTCAGCCAAAAGAGATCATAAAAAATAATGAAAACAGCTGCCGCTATCGGTAATAAAAAGGATAGCAGAACCGATAAAAAAATCACCCCCCAGCAAAGAGCACCGGGCAATATCTCACCGAAACGCTGAAGTCTGTATTCTTTATCGTTATCGGTGGCTTGACGAGGAAAAATGACCATTCAATAAAATTAATACTTACCAAAATCTAACCTTACTATGACTCTATTTCTAGCACTTAAGAATTCAAAAAGCAACGATAATTTTAATTAATTTCCACTCCACCCCACTCGACTACGGTAAAGCCTTCTCTCTCAGGGGTGGCAATGCTTGGTTCCTTTATCTCTTCTCTCTGATTGAGCGGTTTAAAGATAAAGTTCCTGCGTATAATAGTTTTCGGCTGCGGGATGACTTTCAATTTCATATTCTCAGTCAGAAATTGATCGCTTAAAAGTTTGATTTCATAAAAATTAGCCGGCTTTAGTTCATTAAGCCAGTATTCTTTAAATTGACTCTTCTCTTTTTCGTTCAATCCCAGTTTAGGTAAGTATTGATTAAACCAGGTTTCCAATTCGCTATATTCTACGACCCACCCATCTTCAGGAATTTCAATTTTATTAAGAGTATTTTCGTAGAACAAATAGTCGAAACGACCATCTATTAATCCGGTAGACGAAACTTTGACATTCCATCCATCTTTTAGGTAGGCAGGATCACTTTTAACAATCTCGCCATTTATACCCAAAGAAACATTAACCCGAGTTTCCTCTGTCGGATAGAGATAAATGGCCGGCTTCTTAACTGTCATTTCCGGATAAGTTCCACAAACCTCTCTAATTTTAGTCAATAAATCACCGGAGCAACCGTAACGCGAGATATTACTTGTAGTCAAACCATTCTCAACTAAAGCTCTCGCTTGGCTCAGATTGTTGACTGTGCAAGCCGCCTGTTTTCCCTCTATTTGAGACAGATTATTCATCAGATTTGGACATTCGTTCAAAGTATTGTCTGAAATCACTCCCGAAGCTTTCAAGTTCGACGAAATTTCATCGATCTTCTTTAAAGAATTGACGGTCATAACAATTTCCGTTTGCAAGCCTTTTGGCTTAGTTTGGATTTGACTGGTTTCTTCCGTTCGATAGCTATCAAAATAATTGACTTCGACTACTCTTAATTTTGCTTTGGTGTTGTTCCTTACATGGTCATAAAAGCATTGTTTATCCGTTCCGCAATCTGTTTCTCCCGCCTGGGCGCAAGTTCTTGGAAAGCTGCTTCTCATGTGCGGTGCCAAAGAACCTTCCGTATCTCCGGAACATTGGCAATAGGAGTATTGGGGGGCATCAAGAGCTTCTCTCCAAATTCCTCCCGACTGTTCACACGCTCCCTGATCAGATTCCCCGCCGACGCACTGATCGCTTTCCAGGGAAAGACATCTATCCGACGGGCAATCGCAAGCTTCAACCGGATTCCATAGAGTTACCCCGACTTCTCCGCTCAATAAACCTCCGCAAAACTCTCTATCAGCATTGTAACGATTGGAAAACTGTTTCCAAGTTCCCCCGGAATTAGTGCAGGCCGTTTCTTTTGCATCGTTATTGTAAGTATCCGCAACACACTTACCTTCCGAATTCAGACACTGGTCTTTTGGACAAACACAGCCAAGAAACGGATACGCCGTAGCGGTGCAAGAACTACCGTTTTGAGAAAAAGAACAACTTTCCGGTTTAAATAAAGCCTGCTCAGTCCGGCCGCAGAAGTGACTCGGCGGATTTGAGGCGATCAGAGCACTACTATTTACAGCTCCATAATCGACCCAAGACCCGTTGTTGGTCTTGCAATTCGACTCCAGAGTCGTGACATCGAAACAAGAACTTCTTCTTCCCATAAAACGACCTGTGTTTATTTGACCGACATTACAATCATGAGCGCCCCCACCTCTTAGCTGGCACTTTTCTCCCTTCAAACGATAACCGGCCGGACAAGTACAATAACCGTATTTAGTGGTGGAATCTCCCGCTTCGGTCCAGATGCCTCCCGAAGAAGTACAATTCGTAGCGGCTACGGGTGGATTGACGATCGAAGAGCCCGCGCTACAATACCCTCTAAGTTCAAAAATTGTCGAGTAACCGGAACTATCGTATCTGCCTCTCTCGGAAGCGGTTTCCAGATTCAAGCACTGATTGGTCGGGCATGAGCAGCGACTTCCTTTATAGCTGGTGCTGTCATTAAAAATACTCAGTTTCGATTGCACCGATGAATCAGTTGAGTATGAACAAACACCGGATTTCAAAGATCTTCCCTCAATCGAACTGAAGCTTTCCCATGTCCCGCCCGAAGAAACACATCGATTAACATAGTTGGTAACAGAAATACTTGTCGATGGAGTTCCAAAAACGGAGATTACCGGATAAAATCCGCCGTTTCCCCTGTTTGAAGCCAGGCCGAGAATTTTATTCAACGCTTCTCTCAGAGCGGCTACTTGTTCTTCTAAGGTCATACTATCAGAAATTGTATTGACATTATTTCCCAAATAATCAAAAACATTAAAGGCATTAGCTTGATTTATAAAATAACCCATCCAATTGAAAGAGCTTTGCTCTCCAACCAGATCATCCACATAGTCACCGTCAATATAGACCGAGCGAATTTTGCCTTTAGCCTTATCAATTCTCAAAACCTCAGTCTTATCATTTCCGGCATAGACAGAGCAAGAAAAACTTTCTCCGTCAGGCAAAAATTTTATCGCTTTTTCCAGATCATCAAGTGTAGTCTTCTCACTCATTTTAGCCACCAAAGGTCCCTCTGATTTTGAATTGGCCACTAAGTCGATCGGTTTTGCTGTCGGCAGATTGACCGCCGGATCGGCAATCTCCGCTACGGAATTTTTTTTCTCAATCGTTTCCGTTTCATCCTTTTTTTGAGCTACTTTAATCAATAAATAAGCCACAAAAACGACCAAAACCACCGCCAAAAAATAAAGCGGCCGCCTATTTGCTTTTTGATTAGAGCTTTTTCTCATCTTTTTATTTTAAATTTTTGAAAATTATCTTTATAGATAATATCAGCTTTTTTCAAAAACAAAAAACACCCTCACAAAAAAGGTGTTTTTTATATTGATTCATCTAATCAAAAATCGCTAGTCAGTTTTGTAGGAATTTGACTCGTCGGATTTACATCCGGCAAATCCCACTCCTACAAAGCGAAAATACGAAATAAAGTAGTTAACGATCATTAGTATTGCTCGGCTGAACACATTGCTGTGCTTACACCTGCAACCTATCAACCTGATGTTCTCTCAGGAGATCTAGATCTAATCTCGAGGGAGGCTTCACGCTTAGATGCTTTCAGCGTTTATCCCTTCCCGACTTAGCTACCC
>CAIUEV010000124.1 GCA_903898335.1 uncultured bacterium
ATGCCAATTTTTATGAGTTTAGTCAGCGGTTTCGCTTTTCCTCCAACAAATTTTAGTTCGGAGCTTTTAACTTCCGATAGAAAGACTAACCGATTTTTCATTTTTTATTGTCACTAGTTAAAATGATAACTCTTCCGTTAGATGCATCGACTTTTATTTTCATTCCATTTTTGATTATCTGTGAGCCATAAATAGTTCCAACCACGCACGGTTTCCTCATTTCTCTTGCTATTAGCGCGGCATGCGATGTAATGCCACCCTCGTCAGTCACAAAAGCAATGGCCTTGGATAAAATTGGGACTAAATTCGGCGATGTCATTGGAGCTACTAAAATTTTTCCTGCGGGAAAAACGGCACAAACTTTTCTATACTCTTCAGTCGTTGATAATGCTGGGACTAAATAAGCCTCTCCCTCAATAACCCCTGGATACCCCGTAGATCCTGTTATTAGAAAATTCTTTCTGTTTGGATTTCCAATTTTTTTAAATAATTTTTCGTCTTCCCTTAAAAAAGTTTTAATTGAACTCTTTTCATCAAGATTTGTAATTTTCAAATAAAAAAATTTTTTTCTTTTATTTACCCTTTTCAAATTCAGAGGTAACTTCTTTAAAAGCACTCTTCTTAGCTCTAAGAGATTCAAACTTGAAACTTGAGAAACTGCTAAAAAACTTCTTTTAGCAGTTTCTCTTAATATGGATTCTGCCATATCTGAGATTAGAATATCAATTTTTTTAGCACGAAATCTTTTAAGAGAAATCTCTTTTAAAAATTTCGCTTTTTTAACAACGTCTTTATTGAATATTCTATTCGCATCGATCTTCTTTGAAAGAAGATCCGCTAAAAGATATTCTTGTTTTTCTTTGCTTGGTTCAATTTTTGATAAATAGGCTCTTATCGATTTTTCAGCCCAAGAAACATACTGAGGCTCTGTAAAACGATAAACTGAAACAAATATTCTCATTAGAGAAAAAAGTTTCAAATAATTATCGTAAATCGCTCTATCGTCAATTTTTTTCAAATTGATTTCACTAAAAATCCTACTCAGATTTCTGGCCTTATTTTCTATCTCGAGAAGGCTTTTAAAAATATTTTGATACTTATCAATTTCAAAAATTCTCTCTGACTCTCTTCTTGAAAATAAAAGCTCTTCATTGCTTCCAAAGGCAGAAAGTTGACATCCATCATAAACAAATAAACCGCTATGCCTAAAGTATACTTTAGCAGAAACGTTTGTCGCCCACAGATAATCAATATAATTTTCCCTCCAGAGAAAAGAGTATTGATTTTTTTTCATTTCTTAGTTTCAATAATAATTTGGAGCTGTTGAGCTTTATATAGATTATAAACATCAAAATTTGATTCTGAAATTATTTTTACTATTTTTGAGATTTTTTCTTTCTGAATAGGTAGTGATTCTATAACAACCTTCATACATCCATTCTTAATGTCCATATTGGCTTCGAAAGCTGGGAGGAAGCCCAAAACCTTTTCCAAAGATTTTCGTATATTCTCTTCAGTTAATCTAGCTCCGTCTTTCAACCAATACGTCTTGCCCAATCTTCCTCTTACTACAACTTTTGGAAAGCTCAGACCACAATGGCATTTTTCTCTAACTATCCGGCCAACCTCTCCCGACTTCGGTCCGGAGAGGTTTTTTTATTTCTATTCGTTCTCCTCGTAATAATAAGAATAGTCTATCCCCTTCATAAAGGTCTCACGACTATTTATTTCATCAGTTAAAGCGTTTTTTAACAGCTTTTTTATTTTCGTACTTTTGCTTGAACTTTGCACCATCGCCTGTATATAGTCCTTTTTGCTTATTTTACTCCAATCGACACATTTTTTCAGATTTTTTTTAAGCATCAAATCAAGCCAGATGCGCATACTCCTTCCATTCCCTTCCATAAAAGGATGCGCGACATTCATTTCTATATATTTATCGGCAATTTGTTCAAAAGTTTTTTCCGGCATCTGTTCAATCTGCTTTAGTGTATCACCCAAATACTTCGCCACCGCAAATTGGAAACCGTTTTTTGAAATATTTTTCTGTCGGATTTTGCCTGCAAAATCATAAAGACCGCCAAACAGATAGGCATGAATCTGCTGCAGGCCTTTGGTGGTGCCAACTTCAATGCTATCGATTAAATTGCTTTCGAATAAAGCGTATGCTTTTGTTTTACTCTTTCCATCTATGCTTTCATCACTGTATGTGAACCAATGAATAAATCGGTTGGCTTTTGTTCCGGGAAATGTTTTTCCCAGAGCGATAATGCCATCGTAATCGAGCATATCGGTCAGATACTTTTTCCCGTCACTCGCTGAAATTTTCAGTTGGGTAGTTTTACTAACCACCTGACTTTTTTCTTTTTTGAGTTTAGCTTTTAAATATTTCCAATAGTTACGAGCTTTGGTATAATCTTTCTGGTCGGTAAGCACTGCCACAACATCGACAACCGAAAACCACCACTTAGCATTTTCTTCGTCCCATACGGCACGCACCTCCCGATCATCAAAAAAACGAATTGAGATTTTATCGCTCATGTTTTTTGGAAGTAAGGATTATTAAGTAATTATCTTGCGTTTGATTTTTTTTGATTCGGCAAGAAAAAAATCCTGCCACATCTTGTTATTAAAACGCTCAAGCATTCGAGGATAATCTTTCACTTTTTTGGCCAGAAGAAACTTTGCACCCAATTCAAGGTAGTCAATATGCCAATCAATTCTAAAATTTCTTTCTGCTTTGAGCTCAAAATAGTTTTTACTTCTTTTCCCATAGGAGAAATTTAAGATAATTTTTCTTAAGCGGATCCAATTTGAGCTTTCGCCAGTATTTTTTAATTTCCTTCCCCTTCAGCTTTTCTTTACCCAAACCAAAATTTACCAACTGTTCAATTTTCCAAACAGCATAAGCATCTTTGTCTTTTTTCAGTTCTCGAGTGTCAGTTGACCAATTATACATCGACTTTATTTATATTTTTACTCTTTAATTCTAGCTCCAAAGAAAGAATCTGGGAAGAGAAAAATTAGTTTTTTTACTTATAAATAGCAATCAATTGTCTTATTATAAGCTCTTCTTTCTTGATGTACTCGCCTCTAAAATCGAACCAGACCTTCATAAAATCCTCTTTAGAAATTTTTCTAATTTTTCCAATCTCCGGATCTTGTAAATAGATATATTTGTCGTCTAATCCGTAAACAACAGAGTAGTGACCATCAGGTACTTCACTGTCGGAATAGTCAGATCTGCCTCGCGTGAACCAGTCCACAATCACAGGCACACCCTTTTCCATCCATGATTCAATATTTTCATAACCACTCTCATTCTCAATCTCAACTTTAAAGCCAAGACTCTCAGCGGCTTTCTTGATTGAAACATCATCAGTTCCTAGATTTTCGTCAGTATTACAAAGCCTTGCCAGCTCTTGTTCTGTTTTGTCTACTCCATAGAAACTCAAAACAATTTTCAAAGAAGCCGGACCGCACATACCGGCATTTAATGTTTCTTGGAAAGGCTTAATGTCGAGGAATTTTTCTTTTTTCATCATAAAGCTATAAACAAATAAAATTCTATTTCAACAGTTGAGTCACCAGGGCCGTCATTTGCTCTTTCTTTTTCGGATCGCTTTCCGCAATAAGCAAAGTCAAAGCCGTGAGACCTGCCGGATTGATGTTCTTCCCACCTTTAATTTTTGTCTTGCGTAAAAACCATATAAAAGCCAAAGCACCACTTCGCTTGTTACCATCAATAAATGGATGGTTTTTTACCATGAAGTAAAGAAGATGAGCTGCCTTCTCTTCGACAGTCGGATAAACAGCTTTTCCTCCAAAAGATTGCATGACATTTCCCACAATCCCCTCTACGCTTCCATAACCTCTCTCCTGTGCAAATATCTCTGTCGCTTGCTTTTTGCTAATTAATTTTTCGCGTAATTTCTCGATCGCCTCTTTCAATTCTCCAGCTGCTAGATTTACGGATTTTTTAGTACCTCTAATCGGTTGCAAGATTTCTTTGTCGTAAGCATCAAGAGAGACCCAAGTACCGGCAAATTCTTTGATCAGGTCCAAAACCATTTTCGGATCCAAGGAAACATGCTCTGGCAGTAATTGTTGAATATCGGCCACAGCCTTCATGAAAGCATCGTAATTTTTAGCAATTTGATTACGATTGATTGTGTAGCCTTTAAGAATGTGGCTTCGTAAAGTTTTGGTTGCCCACTTTCTGAATTCAATAGCAATTTTTGAATTTGTTCTGTAACCAACACTTAAAATAACATCAAGGGAATAGAAAATTACTGGCTTATCCGAATTTGCAATATGCATTTTTTGCATATTGCTTTCTTCGTCAGCCTCACCGTCCTTGAAAATATTTTTAATATGACGAGATACTACAGACTGATCGACGCTAAAAAGTTTTACAATTTTAGATTGATCGGCCCAGACTGTTTCGTGCTTAAAATCACCTCGAAGCTCAATCGCTCCGCTTTTGGCTTGGTAGATAACCAAATTGTCATTAACTTCCTTTTTCATAAATTTGTTCCTTTATATAAAATGATCTACACCTCAACCCTATCTCCGGAAATCAATTTTATCAGCATTCAGATCAATTTTATGGGTTCCGTTTTTAACAGTAATGATTTTGAATTTTTCGTTTTTATTCCCACTTTTATTCGCATTTATTTTTTTATCTCTTCATAATACGGGCTTTTTTCGAGCTGTTCTTGGAATTCATTCCTAAATTCAATTTTATCTTTTTCACTATTTGTTAAAACTTGATCCAAAAATTCCCAAGCGGTTTTTTCATTTCCGGAATAAATCAGATCCAACATGTAACTCCAGACAAGAGGAGAGAGCCCTTCGCTTTCACTGTTTTCTTCTTTATCATAACCCTGCTTCGCTTCCTCTATTTTTTTCTTAATTTCTTCTTGACTGGGAGCCGGTTTTTTCATGAGGGAAAGATTCAGAGAAAAAGCGCGGGAATTGTTATCATAACTTAAAATAATTTCAGGAGCGGGAGAATCGGCGTAAGAAGTTTTCCAATAATTAAAAGTCGTATCGGTACCAATCAGCTCGTAGACGCCATCACCGTTCACATCCTTCATCGACAAGCTGCCCGACATTTCATCAAAAACGATTTCCTTTACTTCGTTCTCGTTTTTTACAAAAGCTTTGTAATTCCAACAACAATGAGCTCCACCAGTAAAAGTTTCTTGAAGCACATCGGGAACTTTATCACCGGAAAAATCACCGACGGAAAAAGCGTAAGACTCCGACCAATCTTCGAGAGGTCCGGTTCTTTCTATTTTTTGTACTTCCACCTCCGGAACGCATCTTTTAAAAACTG
>CAIUEV010000125.1 GCA_903898335.1 uncultured bacterium
CTGAAGGCCGACACCCAAGGCTCTCTTGAAGCCCTGGAACAAATACTGAATAACTTGGTTACTTCTGACGTTGTTATTAAAATAGTCAAATCGGGAGTGGGTCAAATAGCCGAATCGGACCTTGTTATGGCAAAAATCAGCGATGCCATTCTTTATGGTTTTAGAGTTACCGCCAGTGCCAGTGCTAAAGAAGCAGAGGATCAAACAAAAATCAAGCCAAGAATTTTTGATGTCATTTATCATTTGATTGAAGATCTAAAGGCGGAAATGGAGAAAAATGTTACCATGGAAGAAGTCCGAGTGGAGCACGGGAACATCAAAATACTGGCGATTTTCAAGACCGGTAAAAAAGATATGATTGTCGGCGGTCGAATTACCGAAGGCAAATTGGTCAAAGGAGATTTTGTCGATATAATTAGAGAGGAAGAAATTGTCGGAAAAGGCAAGATAGTGGAGGTTAAAAAAGGCAAAGAAAACGTGGACGAGGCCTTAGAAAGCGATGAATGCGGAATGAGCTTTGAGCCGATAGGATCTTTCAATAAAATTAAAGAAGGGGATAAGCTCAAGGTTTACACTCTCGAGACCCAAACAAAAACAATCGATTAAAAATGATCAAAAAAAACAATTGTCCGAGCATAGGAATCGACGCGGCCGATCTTTGCTATCCAAGGATCGACGGAACCAGAATTTATATCTGGAACTTGTTGCAACGGCTGGGAGCCATCGCCCCCGACACTCGATTTGAAATTTATCTCAAAGGGGAAATCAATCCCGGATTACAGTTTCACTCTTATCCGAACTATCATTTACATAAAGCCAAACTCCGCTTTCTTTGGACTCAACTGCGTTTTCCTTTTATGCTGCGTCGAACCCGACCGGATGTTTTGTGGATGCCGCTCCATAATCTACCGTTTTTCAAACCTAAAAATATCAAAACGGTTGTCACGGTTCACGATTTGGCTTTTAAACTTTTTCCCGATTTTTTCCCCAAAAAAGATTTAGTGCTTCTCAACAAACTAACCGCCTATGCCGTTAAAAATGCCGATCGCATTATTGCCGTTTCTCGCTCAACAGCAAATGATATTGCCGAAGTTTACGGCGTTTCACCCTACAAAATACGGGTTATTCATCATGGATACAATGATAAGACTTTTCACCTGCCCAGCCCAAAAGAAAAGGAGAAAATCCCGGCCGTGCTTGAGAAATTTAAAATTCCCAAAAATTCCCATTACCTGATTTATGTTGGAGCCATTCAGCCGAGAAAAAATTTAAGCGTTCTAGTCAGTGCCTTCGAAAGAATAAAAACACTTCAATCTTTCAAAGACTGGAAATTGGTTCTGGCCGGAGAGGAGGCGTGGCTCTTCGATGAACTTAAAAAACAGATTAAAACCTCGGTTTGGAGTCGCGATATAATTATGACCGGCAAATTTGAAACGAAAGATTTGCCCTATTTGCTTTGGGGAGCGGAAACTTTTGTTTTCCCTTCTCTGTATGAAGGTTTTGGCATTCCGATTTTAGAGGCAATGGCCAGCGGAGTACCGGTAATTACGGCTAAGAATTCAAGTCTGGTGGAAGTGGCCGGCGATGCCGGACTTTACTTTGACGCTCGTCGCGTTGACGAATTGGCCACTCTAATTAAAGACCTAAACCATTCTCCGGAGAAAAAGAAGGAAATGATTGAGAAGGGGCTTGCTTGGTGTAAACGTTTTTCTTGGGAAAAAACCGCTAAAGAAACTTACAATTGTTTAATCGATACGGCTCTGCGCTCTTAATTTTTGCTACTTTGAATTATTTGTGATATAAAGCCGACAGTTAAAAAATAAGTGTTTGTTATGAAAAAAGGTATTCATCCGAACTATGGTCCGAGCGTGGTAAAATGCGCTTGCGGCAATGAAATCAAGACTCACAGCACCGTTTCTGAGTTGTCTATAGAAATTTGCAGTGCTTGTCACCCATTTTATACCGGGCAGAAAAAGATCGTTGACAGCGCCGGTCGAGTTGATCGCTTCAAAAAACGCTTGGAAATAGGTCAAAATTTGAGAGAAGAAAAACAGAAAAAGACTGCGGCCAAGAAACCCCGCAAAAAAAATTCGGCTGAAAAATCGGACACTCTTAAAATTGCTTCCAAAAAAATCAAGAGTAAGAAATAAATAATTTAAAAAATGAAGTCTTTCCTGCGCCCCTCTTGGGATGCTTATTTCATGGCGCTAGCTAAACTGGTGGCCTCTCGCTCAACTTGTCTTTCGCGCCCTATCGGCTGCGTAATAGTAAAAGATAAACAAATAATTTCGACCGGCTACAACGGATCAATGCCGGGAGTACCGCACTGTTCCGAGGAAGGTCAATGTTATCGACGAAGCATTCAAGCCCCCGATGCGGGAAAATACGATTTTTGCCGCAGCATTCACGCTGAAGCCAACGCCGTCGCCCTGGCCAGTAAAAAAGGCTTGGATCTTGAAGGCAGCAGTGTTTATGTTACTCTTTTCCCCTGCTATGTCTGCACTAAATTACTAGTTAGAGCTGGTATTAAGGAAATCATTTTTGAAAAA
>CAIUEV010000126.1 GCA_903898335.1 uncultured bacterium
CTTTGAACTTACTCTTAATATTAAAACTAGAAGATCCGGAGACAATCAATTTTAGATTTTTATAATGATCGCTTATGAGTTTTAAAAAAGATGAGGGATCTTCTAAATATTGAATTTCATCAATAAAAACAGTTACTTTTTCCTCTTTTGAGAAACCCTCCTCTTCCAGCAATTTCAAAAAACTTTCCACTCCCCTGTCTATAACTGCCACTAAACGAGAATCTTCCAAATCAAGATAGATATTTTTTCGTTTCTTTTTGTCCAGCTTTTCTTTTAGATAATAAAGAATATGGGTCTTGCCCACTTGACGAGCTCCATGCAAAACAATCACGTCGTCCGTTTGGAGATATTTTTCAATTTCAGAAATAATTTCCCTGAAATACAGTTTTTCTTGTTGCATATATATTTAATTTAAAGTCAACCATACTTTACTTTATATTTAATTTAAAGTCAACTATGATTTCTCTAATCTATAATTTATAATCCCTAATTCTCAATTTTCAATTCCTTTTGCTTTCGATCAGCTCATCAAAAACTTTGAATAATTTTTACGGTTCACAACGTTAATTGAGGCCGATAGATAACCCTCCCTAAAAGCTTTTGGCATTTTAATTTTTTCTTTTTGGTATTTTATTTCGAAAGCACTTATTTCACCTCCGGTCTCTTCTAAATAATCAATTTCTTGGCCACTTGTCGTAAAGTTACAGGATTTAGATTATTTATCAAAGCGTTTCTTATGCCGTTATCGTAAAAATAAATTTTCCTCATTTTTTATCAATACCAACTAAAACCGACAGCTCATTGTAAGAAACTTCGCTTCCTATTTGAAGAGCCAGTGCTTGCAAAAGTTTCTCCAAAATTTCAGGATTTCTTATGTTCTGATAGGCAAGAACGTCTTTAAATAAATAACTGAAAGCCAGACTGCTTTGGTGATTTAATTACCCTAACTATATATCATTTAGGGGAATTGTGTCAAATATTTTGTGACCTTCAGGCGGACCGTCCTTACATTCCCTGTTCGAACGCATGCCAATCAAATTCCAATTCCGTCTCCCAAGCCTTGCTAATCTCAATCGTAAGCCCGTCCACCGTCTTGTTCACCACCCGATAATTTCCATCAAACCAAATATCTCCTTCTTTTTGAGTCAGCGTCAATGAAACGATCGGTGTTGTTAAGTACGGTTTTTTGAAGCTTATGCGAATTGAGGTTTGACCCTGAGGAATGGCCACCTTTCCGGCCGTATCATCCGAGACAATGATGTGTCCTTTCACTTCCAGTTCTCCCTCCACCTTGATATCTCCCGCCACAATGACATTCTCGATGACGGTCAGATTTTTGACATTGAGATTTTCAATCACTTGGCCTTGCAGCTTGTCTGAAAGAGAAAGTTCGGTTTCGGTCCCACCCAGTTCAGTGGAGGAAGAGTCAAGTGTTGTTTCCGGAATCGCGCCCTCAGTCGAGCTATCGGTCAAAGTTGTTTCTTCCGCCTCCAACTCCGCCAGTCTTTGTTCCAATTCAGCCAGAGTGCTCTCCTGAGCCGTGTTGGTTGCTTCCAATGTTGCAAGTCGAGTGTCAAGACCTGAAACTTTTAGCTTTTGGTTTTCCACTTCGGTTGACAAGCTTTCCACTTTTAGTCTTTCAATTTCTGCTTGAGTGGCGAGAGTTTCAACTTTTAAGTTTTCCGCTTGCATGCCTTTTAGCATGTATAATTGTAAATTGGAGGTGTTGGTGTCTAAATATGTCTTGCCGTTGATTTGAGTTTCTCCAACCATCTCGGGAAATACTTGCTGGAGTTCTTGAGCAATAAATCCGGAAACTCTTCTGTTTCTGGTTTCCGCATCGTAGCCGGTAAGATAATTATAATTGAAAGTTACCGGATTAAGTTGCATTAATTTGCTTAATATATTGTCGGAAGACATTGAAACAATGTTTTCCTTCAACCTTGAATCGGAATAATTGGTCCAAGCTGTGTAGCCATTAGCGGCAGGTTGTCCATTGAGTTGGAGTTTGTAGGTGGGATTAGAGATACCAACGCCAACATTTCCATCATTGTAGAATGTATTATTACCAGCTCTTTGCCAGACCTCATCATAAGCTCCTCCAGCAAAA
>CAIUEV010000127.1 GCA_903898335.1 uncultured bacterium
ATCTATATTCGCCTCAAAAGCATGGTCTTTCTTAGATAAACTGTCATTTTTTATTTCACCAGCAAGGACTTCGGCGGCAATTTGTTTTTCGAACTTATCAAAAATTTCGCTTTTACCTTTGTAGCCGACGATTATCCTATCTTCAATCTCGAAACCGGCTTTTTTACGGGCTTCCTGAATTTGTCGAACCATCTCTCTCATACCGCCTTCCAATTTCAGATCCTCCGTAATCACAATATCCAAGGCCACCGCATTGTCTTTATCGACCGCACCTTCGCTTTTTTCAGTCAGTTTTCCACCTTCAACAAATTCTCTTAGATTTTCTTTCTCCTTAATTTCTTTGACATTGACTTCGTCCTTCACCAGATCCCATAGACCCTCTTCAATCTCATTTTTACTCTGGACAAATAAAGTTTTAAGAGGCTGTCGAACTTTAATTCCTTTCTTAGCTCGGCAGGAAAGACCTAGAGTCACAATCTGCCTGATTTTATCCATATCGGCATTAAGTTTCTCATTGATCAGCATAAGGTTAGGTTGAGGAAAATCCGTTAAATGAACCGATGATTGTTTGAACAGATCATGCAGGTTTTCTTCCGTATTAACAATCCCCTCGGCCTCTTCCAAACAATTTAAATTCTGAAAAATCTCCTCCGTTACAAAGGGCATAAAGGGAGCCGCTATTTGATTAAATTTAGTCAGCACTTCATAAAGTGTCTGATAGGCTTCATTTTTATCGGTGTCGTTCTCCGTTTTCCAAAAACGCTTGCGACTGCGACGAATATACCAATTGGAAAGTTTATCGATAAATTCCGGTAACAGTCTGGCCGCTTTGGCAATTTCGTAACCGTCCATCAACTCATTAATTTGTTTTATCAGGGTGTGCAGTTCGGAGAAAATCCAGGCATCCAGAACGGAAACCGGTTTTCCCGCCCAGGCTTCCTTAAAAGACTGGGGATCGCTCCACTTAAACGGCTTTTCTCGATCCGGACCCCAGTTGTCTATTTTGGCATAAGTAACAAAGAAGAAATAACTGTTCCACCAAGCGCGAAGAAATCCCTTTTGAATTTCAGCCACTTTTTCCTCTGAGAAATTGACATTTTCCGCCTCCATAATCGGAGAGCTCATCAAATAGAATCTTAAAGCATCGGCCGAATATTTGTCTAAAACCAAATTAGGATCGGGATAGTTACCGAGGGATTTGGACATTTTACGACCATCGGTGCCGGCTATAACCCCGGTTGTAACCACATTTTTATAGGCTGCTCTTCCGAAAAGCGCTACCGAAAGAACGTGGATTACATAGAACCAAGCTCTCGTCTGACCGACATATTCGGAAATAAAATCGGCCGGAAATTTCTGATTAAAATCGTCCTGATTTTCAAAGGGATAGTGTCGTTCAGCGAAAGGCATGGAACCGGATTCCACCCAACAGTCCAAGACTTCGGGAACTCTTCTGGCCACCCCTTCACATTCCGAACATTTGAAAGTTATGTTATCAATAAACGGCCGGTGATAATTATCCAATCTCTGTCCGGAAAGCTTGAAAAGTTCTTCATAAGATCCCACTACTTCTCTTTTGCCGCATTGATCGCATTCCCAAACCGGAATGGCCGTTCCCCAATATCGATTACGCGAAATATTCCAATCGGGAGCGCTTTCAATATTCTTCATAAATCGACCGTGTTTTAGATTTTCCGGATGCCACTCGATGTCCTCGTTGGCGGCAATCAGCTTATCTTTAATGGCTGCGACATTGATAAACCAAGCCGGTTGAACCTTATAAATCAACTTTGTATGGCAGCGATGACAGAATGGATAGCTATGCTCGATTTTTTCCGAATCAAGAACCAGTCCGTTCTCTTTCAGATCTTTAATGATCGCCGGATTGGCTTCCCAAACGTTTTTATCCTTATATTTTCCCTCCAAAAATTTACCTTCTTCCGATACATTGAGTAAAATCGGTAGATTCTCCGCTTTAGCCGATCGATAATCGTCCTCACCGAAAGCCGGCGCCAGATGAACGATTCCACTGCCATCTTCTCCGGTCACAAAATCTCCCGCCACAATCCTCCAACCTTGTGCCGCCTCCTCTTCGGTTAACGTCTTGGCCTCTTCCTCAAAATTCAATTTTTCATAATGCAGACCGAGAAG
>CAIUEV010000128.1 GCA_903898335.1 uncultured bacterium
AATTTTTCTTTCAGCTCGACCAGAATTCTTTCCGCTGATTTGGCGCCGATGCCTTGAGCTTGTTGCAGCACGGTAACCGGCTCTTCGCCCAAGGCGATTTTTTTCAGACGACCGGGAGTAAAGCTGCTTAAAATATTGAGAGCGGCTTTAGGCCCAACGCCTCTGCAGTTAATCAATAGCAGAAAAGCTTCTTTTTCTTGGTCATCGCTGAAACCGAAAAGCTCCCATTTGTTTTCTTGAATGTTAAGATGGACAGGTAATTGAGTCTCGAAAGGAGGTGTTTTTGATGTTTGGGCAAGCTTTTGTAAAGCTAATTTTCCGGCATTGATTTTAAGGCCGAAACCTCCCGTTTCCAAAACAAGATGATCTTGGTCGATTTTTTGAACTGTCCCCTTGATGTAATGAAGCATTTTTTTAATTTAATCGGAAATGAAATAAAGCTCCATTAATGAAATGGCGCCGATGAAAAGAAGTGCGTCCCACCAATTGAGGATACGCGCTCCCTGCATAACCAAAAGGCCGACAATAATGGCGGCCAGCCAAAAACCTTGACGAAACGAGCTGGAAACGTAAGCAAAAATAACTTCATTATTGGCAATCCAGCGCTTCAGACTGAAATTAATCAAAGTGAAAAAACCGAGCAGGGCGAGAAAAAGAGTCACGTAAAAGAGAATCACGCCGACGTATCCTGACGTTCCCGGATCAATATAGAGTAAAACGAAAATCCAACCGACAAAGGCGAAGGCGGTGGCGACGGACATGGAATTTAAGTAGGAACGAAGAGTCATAAGGCTAATTTATCTGTATTACTTTAAGTTTATCCCAATTTTTTTATCGCTTTGTCGTAAACACCCACTATTTGGCGAGCTTCATTTTGACCGAGCTCAAAATCCGGTTCGTGAACGATTCGATTTCTGATCTTATGAGCCTCCCATATTTCTTCATAGACATCGGGCAAGTCGGCCGGAACCATATCCTTAAGTCTTTCTCCCAGTGAAGAACCGGCAAATCCTTTCTGTTTCAAAAGTTGATCCAGGGTTTTATCGGCTTCGATCACGGCGATTTTCCAATCGGATTGAGAGCCGCCGACCGTTTTTTTGTATATTTCCGAAATTCTGGTTTTTTCGGGAAGCAATTCAAGAGATTTGTAAGTCTCCGGCTTGTTCTGAGTACCGGTAACGAATTGACGCACTCTTTTTTTAAATAGGGAGAGTTTCACGCTGCAATAAGCGATATTGAAAATTAAGATGAGGCAGTAAAGGCCGATAATTATCTGAATGGCAATGAAAAATTTCGAAAAATAAAGACTGTCGATAAACTTCATAATTTCGCTTCCAAAGTCTGCAGTACTACTGGCGGTTTTTTCTTGAATGGGACCGGTAGTCTGAATGGCCATAAACTATTTATTAATTTTTTATTCTTTCCATAACGACAACCTCCATCTCTTTATTCTCTAGCAGTGAAGATTTTATGCTCAATTTTCTGGTTGGCTCTACTTCACCCACCCCCATCTCCTTGAGAAAATCATCGACTTCCTTCAAATCCAGTTTGACGCCCGGCAGTTTATAGTGCATGGGAATTATGATTTTCGGTTCGATTTGCTTGATGACCTTGACTGAATCTTTACCGCTCAAAGAAAAAGGTCCACCGACCGGAACCATCAAAATGTCCACGCCATCGATTTTTTTAAGCTGTTCCTCAGTTAGGGATTGCCCCAAATCTCCCAAGTGTACCAATTTTATTTTTTCCGCCTCCAGGGTGTAAATTATATTCATGCCACGATCCTTTCCTTCGTTGCTGTCGTGAAATGACGGAATTCCTTTAATATCCAAGCCCTTCACCGAATATTCCCCGGCACCGGTAATCGCCAAATCAATTTTCTTGAAAATTTTCAGATTATTGTGGTCGGCGTGATTATGACTGGTAAAAACGATATCCGCTTCCAAATTTTCAGGCGGAGCGAGACCGATTTCGGAACTGTAAGGATCGAAAAAAATTTTAATTTCTTTTTTGACTTTACTATCCACGGTGAGCTCGAAGAAAGAATGGCCAAACCAACGAATTTCCATATTTTTCAATTAAAAATCAAATAACAACCCGATTGCTTAATCAGTATAGCAAAAGAATAAAAAAAGGAGAAAATTTACTTTTTAAAGACAATAAACTTATAGCCGATGAAGTTCCAAATAAGAGAAAAGGCGGTGGCGACAAGACTGGCAAAAACCAGCCACATGCGATCCGTGAGCTGAAAGTTGACCACGGGTAAGTAGAGAGGGGAAAAATAATTGGTTATAGTAAAGACAACTCCCGTATTAACGCCGAGTCCGCCCAGAGTGATGATCATAAACTGAGAGTATTTTGTTGCTTCCTGACCTATCTTTTGAGCTTTTTCCTTGAAAGTCCATTTTTTATTGGCCAAGAAGCTTACAAAGGAGACTACCCCGAAAGAAATCGCTTTGAGGCCGGCCGCTCCGCCTCCTTTGGTGATGCCGGTCAGAAAAGACAGAGATGTTAAAATCAGTAAGTCTAAAAAAGTGTTCATAAAGCCGATGACGGCAAATTGTAGAAATTGCTCGGCCCATTTTGGAATGGGCAACCATTCCGGCACAGAAACTTTGCGGCCAAACAGAACAATCTTGCTTTTCATTTTTTTATTTTTTAAGTTTTTTAGATTCTGAATCGAACTATTTTTTACCAAGCTCTTCTTCGAGGGCGGCGAGATCGGGGGCGATTTCTTCGTCTATTTCAGCATCTTCTTCTTGATCCTCCTGGGGAGAGATTATATTCACTCTCGGTTCGCTTTTTACCGGTGGAACATATTCTTCATCTTCCTCACCTTTCAATTCAATGGTTTTTTCCTCCGCAACATCATCCGAAGCGTAGGTGTCCACTCTCTCAACGGCCGATCCGTCGGCTTTCTTCAGAACATTTTCAATGGCTCCCCAAGTGGCCTCTCCCGTGTCCGCTATAACCAGGGCAATCTCATCGTTGGGGGCGGCATGATGGTAAGTTACGGCTGCCAAAAGCACTTTATAAATTTTTCCTTCGGCTTCGACCACATAACCACCTGCCTCCTTGTTTTCCTTCAAAATTCCGATAACGTGCTTTCTCTTAAAGGGGCCTATCTGTTTGTAAATGAATCCGCCATCATCGGTGATGACCAATTTTAGCATATCTCCTTCGACCAGTTTTGATTTACTGGCGTAGTTGGCCGGAACCGGATACTGACGACCGTCCATGCCGATCATAACTTGACCGTCAAAGGAGCCCTCAATTATCTTTCCTCCCTCGGCCACTCCGTAAGTCTTTTTCTGGGGGACAAACTTGGTTTCCAATTGTGCCAAAAGAGACTTAGCCGTTTGAAGGCTTTTTTCCGCGTTAGTAAGTGTCTCTTTGATAAGTAAAATGCGCTGAGCATCTTGTTTCTCTCGTCTTTCTTCAATCATTTTTTTATTTTAATAATTGTTTTAATTATTCTTGACAAAATGATTTATTTCGTCCAAGAATTCTTCTTTATTTTTTTGATTTTTGCAATTTATTTGACTATTTTGTTAATTTTTCCGAAACCTTCCTTGTCGATATATTTACCTATTTCCTCCTCTGTAAGAAACGAATCGGCCTTTAAATCACTCAAACCCAGACTCTGAATTTTGTCGGTTGAGAGTATCAAATAGAAATAATCTTCATTTTCAATCTCGCCTTGACCGGTTTTGGCTTTGTATTTTATCTTGAAAATGACACTCTGATCTGCGTTTCTATTGACTTCCTGACTAAGTATAACGAAACCGTCATCAAAAAAGTTTTCATCTAAGCCGTTAACCTTTTTCATTAAGTTGACCCATTTTCTTCTTGAAAAGTCGGTTAAATTGGAATCGTATTCTTTTTGAATTTTTTCCGCCTTTTCCTCAATCTGGGTCATAAAATCTTCCGGACTCTTAGCGTTCTTGGGAATCAGGTCTTCACTTTTTTCTTTGGGAATCGACTTTCCCTGTTCGTCTTGAAATTGATTATCCTCATCGGGTCCAAGTTTTTCTTTCAAAGTCCAAAAAAGAACAGCGCAAGAGATGAGAAAAATCAACAAAAGAAAAGCCAGAAGCAGCTTATTGCCGGAACCGGTTTCAGTTTTGTTTTCTGAAGGCTGAATTTCCATTTTGTATTTTTATTTTTTTAGCGTTTCTTTAAAATAATTGAAACACATTTTTTTATAAATCAGAAGTTTCGGTTTAAGCGACTTTGACACCGATGCCCATAGTGCTGGAAATCGTAATCGATCGAATATATTTTCCCTTGACTCCGGCCGGTTTGGCTTTTTCGACCGACTTTTTTAGGGCTTCGAAATTTTCCTTCAATTGATCTTCGGTGAAAGATAATTTTCCGATCGGAGCATGGATATTGGCGCCTTTATCGTTCTTGTAAGTTATTTTACCTTTTTTAAACTTCTCAATTGTTTTAGTGATGTCCGTTGTAACCGTGTCATTCTTCGGATTCGGCATAATGCCTCTGGGGCCGAGAATTCTGGCGACTTTGGCCAGTTTAGGCATAATGCCCGGAGTGGCCAAAACTATATCGGCCGATAAATTGCCTTTTTTGCCGATTTCTTCGATCAACTCCTCTCCACCAACCAATTCGGCGCCTCCGTTTTTGGCTTCTTCGAGTTGAGTGGGGTTTTCGGAAAAAACGGCGATAGTTATCTTTTTACCGGTTCCGAAAGGTAATTCGGCTCCGCCTCTGACCGCTTGCTCGGTTTTTTCCGGATTAATGTTCAAATTAAAATGGGCTTCTACCGTTTCGTCGAATTTAGCCTTTTTTGATGCCAATAAAGTTTGAAAAGCCTCTTCTAAAGAATAAACTTTCTTTTTATCGAGATCTTTCAAATTTTCTTTAACTCTTTTACTTCTTTTCTTCATGGTTTGGAAATCTTAACGAGATTACTTTAATTATTTTCGATTAACCTTAACTCCCATGCTGCGAGCGGTACCGGCAATTATTCTTTTAGCCGATTCTATCTTGTCCGCATTCAAATCTTCCAATTTGGTTTTGGCGATTTCTTCCAAAACCTCTTCGGACAATTCGCCCACCTTGACTTTGTGGGGTTCTTTGGAGCCTTTTTCCAGCTTCAGAGCCTTTTTTATCAATTCTGAAGCGGGCGGGGTCTTAGTGATAAAAGTGAAACTTCTGTCCTCGTAAACGGTAATTTCCACCGGAATGATATCGCCACCTTTATCCTTGGTCTTTTCGTTGAACTGATTGCAAAAATCTTGGATGCTGAGTCCGTGTTGACCCAGAGCCGGTCCGACTGGAGGAGCGGGATTAGCTTTACCGCCCGGTATTTGGAGCTTTATTTTAGTCTTGATGGGTTTTCCTGCCATAACGGTTATTGAATTATAAATGAATTAAGAAATTGAAATTATACTTTTTGAATTTGAAGAAAATCAAGTTCGACAAGAGTTTCTCGACTAAACATATTAACTGAAACTTTAACCTTGCCTCTTTCTTTGTCAACGCTTTCGACTTTTCCGTCAAAAGTTTTAAAGGGTCCATCTACGATTTTTACCGGATCCCCAACGTTAATGTCAATGTCGTAGTCGAATTCGTCTCGCCCCATTCTTTTCTTAAGGGTTTTGATTTCTTGCTCGGAAAGAGGAATCGGAGTCGTTTCCGTTCCGACAAAACCGGTGACGTTAGGTGTGTTTCTGACAATGTACCAAGATTCCTCGGTTACAATCATCTGAACCAACACATAGCCGGGAAAAATCTTCTCCTCTACCACTTTTCTCTTTCCGCCTCGAATGCGGACTTGCTTCTCGGTCGGCACCAGAACTTCGAAAATCTTTTCGGTCATATTGAGAGAAACCGCTCGTTGGCGCAAACTTTTAGCCACGCTTTCCTCATAACCGGCATAAGTGTGAATTACGTACCATTCCGGTTTTTGCTCGCGATCAAGCAAACTGAAGGTTTTTTTCTCCTTCTTTTTCTCGCTTTTAACAATATTTTTCTGGTCTTGGCTTTCAACCATCGCTAATTTTTAAAATTAATCCTGTTCGGCTTTTAAAGAATAAACTTTTCGGCCAAATAATTAAAAAGATAATCCAATCCGCCCAAAACAATCATTAAGAAAAAACTCAGAGCCAATACAACCCATGTATAGCGGATAACTTCGGCCTTGCTCGGCCAATTGGTTTTTTTTAACTCTGCTTCGGTTTCTTTAAAAAAAGAAAAAACGACATTTCTCTTGATTGAATTTAGCATCTGACTTTAGTTTAAAAAACGACCTAGTAATTGATACAATAAATAAACAACAAAAGCAAGAAAATGACCGGAGATTCGGTTTCAGTAATGTAAATTAGTTGCTTTCAAGTTTGGTTTCGGCTCCGATGCCCGTTTTTTTGACGTCAAAGCCGACATGAACACTTTTATCCTTTATACCGGTCCAGGTACCGTTTGACTTCTTGCACATTTTTAATTTGGCGCAAGTGTTAGTTATAGAGCAGAAATCACGAAGTGTGTTGAGTTTTCCCGAATTTAATTTCAGTCTGACTACGATGTTCTTGCCTCTTAAATCGATACCGCTGGGTGCTCTAAATCTGATTGAGTGAACGCTGCCGGTTCCTGACATGATATTGCTGCCGTTGGAAAAAGGCACCGAGAAATTTTGGTCACAGGCGATACTTTTGCTTGAAGTTCCCGTCGAAGGGCAGTTGAAGCCGGTTGAAGTAATGTCGCCGCAACCGACTCCTATCTTCAGATCTTGCACCTCGCATTTTCGGTTCCATACCCCATCCCAACCGCAGTTGACGGTTAGTCGATAATTGATTTTTGAAAGATCGGTTATCGCGGAATACGGATTGGTAGCTTTAAAAACGATTTCGAATCTTTCGCCCGACTCGATGGTGGAATCGGCCTGATTGACTTGACAATTCTGGCATTCAGAGAGAGTGGTTCCCATGGAAACTTGATCGTAGTAGCGACTGGGTAAATTGGCGAATAAAGTTCTTTTTAAGTTTGTGTTATCGTTAGTATTGTCTTTGGCGCTCTGACTGACCAAGATGATTGATCGGCCGACCGTATCTTTTACCAGTTCATTGACGGCCAGCGCGTCTTCCTTTTTTTGAGCTGTTCCATCCCATAAACTCAGATTGAAGGCCACCTTATTGGCCGATATGTTCGAGCTGTTGTTGTTGAAATTCAGGTTCTGATTAACTTTTTCTTTATTGACATAAAGACTGTATTCGATCCCCTCCTCCGCTTTGTACAGGTTTTCCAATGATTTCTGCTGAAGCCCCTGAACGGAAACGGACTTTCTTAAGTTTTCCAGCGCCACGGTGCTGACCAGGACAACCAGGCCGGTTATCACTATGGAAATAAGGATCATGGCGTCTCCCTTCTCCGATCTGAGGATTTTCAAAAAATTTCTTTTTTGGGGTGTTATTTTTTTCATTTTTTCAAGTAAAAACAATATGAATAAAGACTAAAATTCAAAAGTACGAGAAACAACGGAGGTCTGTATCGGGACATATAATTCAGTGCTTTTGGTTTGAACTTTGAAAAGCAGAGAAATCGTAGTGATGAAATTTTCCGCCGCATCCGGAGTTGAAGCTTTCTGAACGATAAAAACAGGTTGCTCCGCCAGAGGAACATTATTAAGAACCGAAGAGAACGTGGAAGAGACATTTTTTAGTTCCCTTTTAAGATAGTAGTCGCTGCCGGATCCGTTTGAGTTGTAGAGGGCGTATGAGTCGGTGCTACCACTGCCTACGGACGATTTTTTATCGGCGATAATAAATTTTATTTGGTATGAAGATATTTTAGTGGCTCCCGATCCTGGCTTGTAAATCGGGTCGATATCGCTATATTGAGCATCCTGAGAAAAAAGATCCATTATAAAACGGCTTTCTCCCTCGACTTGCTGCATTTTTTTCAGAAGAACTTCTCCGTCGATTATTTCCTTCATTGCCGTCATTAGGCCGCCAACAATAACGCTCATTATTCCTATGACCACTACAACCTCTATTAACGTGAAAGATTTTTTATTTTTTTTGCTGTGCATGATATTTTTTAATTATCTTAAGGCACGTACCAATTGTAAATTTGTTTTTCCAACTTTATTTTTCGATTGTCGGTTGAACTTTCTCCGTCGCCCCATCCGGCATAGGCGACGATCTTCAGACATTCATCTTCGGTGAAAACCCCGTCGCAATTTTCCAAGCTGATGGTTCTCCAGTACGATGGAACAGTGTAGCTGGCGGTCGAATCGGCCGATTCATAAAGAAAATTTTTGGAATTATCGCTTTTAACAAAATTCAGCTTGTTGGTTTTGCAATCCCCATCCTCTCTCTTCAAGCTGATATCGGCACAGAAAAGAGAGTTGCTGTTTTTGAGACCTTTTAATGCTTCCCAGCCATTAGTGATTCTCCAAGCAAAGGCTATTTCAATTCCTTCTCTGGCTAAATTGGTCGCCGTAATCACGTTTCTCAAATCAGCTTCTCTTTTAATGGTGCTGCCCAGTAGGCGAATCTGCGAAACCAGAGCTACCGACAAAATCGTAACGCCAATCAAAACTCCAACTAAAGTAACTCCGGTAGATTTTTTTTTCTTTATCTTCATTTTCTTTTTTTATTTAAAGAATCAAGTACCTATATTGAAAGCGTCATTCATTTGAACTTTAGCCGGTTCGCAGTCAATTTCTTTATTTCCGATCTTGATTGACGCTTTGACGACATATTCTCCTCCATTGATATATTTCCAGCTTGCTTTGTTTTTGTCCAATTTTAGATTAAGAGCGTTGGGGACATCCCATTTTATCTCTCCGTTTTCAGAGCATTCGCTCTCTATTTTAGCTTCTATGGTTCTGTTTCTGCCAATCTTAATATCGGAACTTGACTCGTCAACGCTCTCACTGTCTTTCAGTTTGACTTTACAGCTGGCCGTTGTGCTGACTTTGACGTCAACATTGGTTAAACATTTATGTTCTTTACCGTCCTTGTCAAGAATGGTCAAAGCCGGAATATAGCTTCCCTCCTCGTAAGAACACTCTTTCTTCGGAGACTCACCGGTTTCGGAATTTTTATCGGAAGAATCGCATTTCCACAAATATTTTAACGGCTGAATGTTGGAAGAATAGGCCTCGAAGGCAAAATTCGATTTTGCGTTGCAGGAGGTGCGGGATTGATTTTTGTCGGAACTCATAACAACGGCGCAGAAAGAGTTGGCGGCCGGAATAACGCCACCGTTACAATTCTCACAAACCTTTACTCCTCCCAAACCGATTCCGGAAGCGGAGGCGGTGGCATCCGTGTCCCAAGCTTCGCAAGTGATGGCGTAATTTCCCAATTTGCTGGCTTTAAATTTAACCGTTGATCGATAAGGATTGGTTTGCAGGGCGGTTGGAATTTCTTCTGTTAGTTGACCTTCTTTAAAGTCCGCTCCCCTAGCGAAAAAACAGCTGACGCTTTCTTTGTTCTCGTTCAAGCATTGCCATCTAACCTTGGCTATTTTATCCACACAATCATCAGGATCGATAATATCGCATCTCGCCTCCACTTCTTCATTCAGATTAATTTGATCTTTAGCCAGACTGACAGTTACTATCGGCGGTCGATTAATTATGTTGAGTTCGGTTTTTGCGTTATTCTGAGGAATTTCCGCAACCGGAGTATCTATTGTCTGGTCGAATCCTCGGCATTGGCCGTAGTATTGATTGGCAGGCACAGTCACAGTCGCCGGAACTTTTCCTGAAGCATAGGAAACGCAAATTCCGTCTTTGCAAGCAAGGTCTTTATTTCCGCCCAGCAACGAGTTTTGAGTTAGGCTGATGAAATTGTCCGGTATGCGCTGAATTCCTTTGCCCCAAACATTTTCCGTAAGCTGCCTCTCGGTTGCGGCCGCTAAACACGAAGTCTGGTCGGCACAAGTTTTTATATCCGTTGGCGGAGAGACGAGGTCGTCGTATAGAGGAATAATATTCTGTCCGGCCGGTGTTTTTATAAGCCCGGCAAACCATTCCGAGGTAAGCGAAAAATTTAATTTTATGTCCTCACATTTGTGTAATTGGGTTGAACAGGCAGACTTCCACTGCTCGCTTTGTTTTGTTTGATAATCAAAACCGTAATCGTAAATATTGCGATGGTCGCAGGAATATCGGGTTTTGGTGTGACTGCAACGCTCAATGGTTTGACTTGTAGTTTTCCAAAGAGATCCGTCTCCACCGTTATCCGTCGGTCGTCTTCTTATCTCGTAACCGATAACCCCTTTTCTATCTTGGCTTAAGCGAGCTCGACAAATATAATTGCCGGAATATGATTTGCCGTAAACATAGCTGGCGAAACTGTCATCGGGCAGAAAATCGATGTATCTTTTGTTGTCGTCAAAATAATATTTCGAATTGGCAATGTTGGTTATCCTGCCCAATTTTGTGTAATAACGAACACTGGAAGCATATTTAAAGCTGATAGTGCTGAACGACTCTCGAATTTGCTCGGGGAGATTCTCACTTTGAAATTTTTCTCCGGCGATAGCGACGGCCAGGTCGTTAGCTTTTTGCCCGCAATTTATAAGTTCAGTCGAAGCGGAGGCGGAAATTTCTTTTTTGGTCAAATCTCGTCGATCTCGATATTTTTCTATTAAACCTTCGTATTGAGTATCTCCGATAATGTCGTGTATCTCTTTTACTTTAACGGTAAATTCGGTACAGGCCAAGCCGCCGTTGTTGCCAACGCCTTCTTCGCTGAAGGTGCTGCTCTTGACTTCGCTTCTGACGGTGTCACAGGGAGAAACGTTTATATTAATCGGATCACCGGCTGAAACTGTACCGCCAAAAACGAAAATTACTGAAAAAAAGGTCAGTAAAAAGCAAATCGGTAGAAAATAAAATGTATATTTTTCCCTAATTTTCATTATTTTTTTTCTTATTATTCAAGTAGATGAATCCTCCTATAAGAATAAACAATATAAAAACAAAAATCAAAATCCGGTTTTTATTTTCTTTTAGGGCGACACTGTCACTGATTTTCTTGAGAGTATTGCCGACTCGGCTGCCTTTATCGTTGCCGCAAGGTAGGGAAAACTCTTTTTCATCCACCGTCTTTCCTTCGCGATTGAATATTTGACCTTTTAGAGTAAGACACTCATTCGAGTCGACTCTATTGTCTAAAGCGATGAAACAGCGGGTTTCGGGTCGAATATTCGCCTTCTGCTCCGCCGAGTTTATCAGGTTGCCAATGGAATCTTTTAGCTCGATTTTTACCGTGCCCTGAAAAATGCCTGACCAATTGGCGTTTTTAAGACAGAAAAAGGGATATTTGCCGCTGATATCCTGCGCTAAAGACAGAAATCGGAAAACGCCCTTGGCTTTATTCTTGATGACAAATCGAACATTTGAGGTTGAAACACTGTTATCTGTTTTAGCGGTTATCCGCAGATTGTAAACACTTTCCAGCTCGTTGGGGGTAAATCGATAGTTGGCGTTAAATCGTTCATTGGCTTTAAAAATTTTACTTTCCTCCTTACTGTCCAAGAGATCTCTTGGATTGGTCTGACCCCATTTGTAAAGCTCGTAGCGCAAACTGGCTTTGCTTTCCTGATCAAAACCGACAATCGGAACTTCTATGTTGACAGTTTCGTCTTCGATGGCCGGGGATATCTCCGGGGCGGGAGCCCTCAAAGAATACGGCAGTCCGTTGATTTTAATTTCGTTTTTATCGATTACCACTCCGGATCGAGCCTCGGAGCCGTTGACGATTTTAAAATCGTAAATTTTCTTAGGGGCGCTGGCCAACAAAGGAGTGCCGAAAAGCTCGAATGATTGATTGTTTAAGATGGAAAATGTCAAGTAGTAATCACCATTATTCATCCCGGAAGGAGTTTTCCAGTTTATGGCGAAATCTTTTTCTGTCCCCTTGTTTAAATCGATTCCATTCAAAACATAGAACTCGTCAATCAAATAGTCTCCATTCAGAGCTCCTTTCTCGTCTTTGTCTCTTTGCCAAACTTGAACAAAAAGACCGGTTTCGGGATGGTGATCAAAAAAATAGGTGGGAGAAAGCAAGCATCGACTTTTAATGTCTCCCGAAGTTGAATTCAGACAGTTTCTCTTGAAATCCAGATAGCCGTTTTCCACCGAGGAGGAAAAACTTATTTTGCCGGCAATATCCAATCTTTCTCCGGCCCGATAAGATCTTTTGTTATTTTGACCGAAATCGATTTCGAATTGATTGAATTGGTCGTTAAAGAAGGGCAATGTTTCGGTAAATTCCGACTCAAAAGTATTGTCCGCTATCAGACCGGCGGAATATTCGTCCATTTCTCTCTCGATTTCCGGTGTTAACAATGAGGGATCGGAGCTTTCACTGTCGTCGGTGGCGGCCCAAGTTGCCAATGGAACAAAGAATAAGCTTACCCAAAAAGCGGCTTTTAAAATCGTTATACTTTTTTTATTGATATTCATTTTTTATTTTATAACTTTTCAAACACCAAACTAATATTTGTTTTTCATTTTAAAATCTTTTAAACAAAAAAGCAAACTTATTCAAATCGATAGTTAGTTGGCCTGAGGCGATTCTTCGATTCCCAGCTTAAATTCTTTGATTTCCCCCTTTCGCCAAACTTTCAATTTTATTTCTTTGCCGACTTCAAAACCGGAAATCACCTTGATTAAGCTGTTCTTTTCGTCTATTTTTTGTCCTTCCACCTCAAGAATAATATCATTCTCCGCCAAGCCGGCTTTATCCGCCGGTGATCCCGGAATAACGGCCAGATCGGTCACTTGTTCGCCTCGGATAACCAGTGCGCCGTAATCGAAGGGAAGATTGTTTCTTTCTTTGATTTCTTTATTGATCATAGCGTAGCGAACACCGATATAGGGCTGAGAAATCTTACCTTTTTCGGCGACACTTTGAATTATATTTTTAACTGAGTTTATCGGAATAGCGAAGCCTATATTCTGAGCTCCGGCGGCGATGGCCACGTTTATGCCGATAACTTCGCCTTTCAAGTTGATAAGCGGCCCACCGGAATTTCCTTGATTGATGGCGGCATCGGTTTGGATTAGCTGTTCCAACTCTTCGGCGCTCCCGCCTCCGCCGGCGGTAATATTGCGGCTTAGACCGGAAATTATCCCTTTGGAAACGGTATTTCTGAATTCTCCCAAGGCGTTGCCGATGGCAATTACCGTCTGGCCGATCTTTACATTGGAAGAATCGCCGAGCGAGACCGTATCGAGTTCCTTCTTTCCCTCGCCTTCTTGCGGTTTTTGAGGATCGATTTTAATGACGGCCACATCGTTGTTTCTGGCCCGACCGAGAACCTTGGCATCGTATTTTCTGCCATCACTCATTATCACGGTGTAATCGGCTTTATCATCAGAAACCACGTGTTTGTTGGTCACAATCATACCGTCTTTAGAGACCACAAAGCCCGTTCCTCCACCGATTTCAATCTTTTCAGTGTCTCCCCCGTTGTTGTCTCTCTGATTGGGATTAGGCATATTCTGGCCGAAAAAGTCGTCGAAAAAGCCGGATCCATCGTCAAAGAACGGATCAAAGCCAAAAGGATTAAAAGAGTAGCGCTCGAATTTCGGCATATCCCTGCTGATAATGATGCTAACTACGGCTGATGAATACTTATCGACAACTCCAACTGTCAGGTCTTCTTCCTCCTGTAAATTGGGAGCAGTTGGTGATTCGCTTGAATTGCCGGCATATTTTGCGCCTTCTTTGGATTGTTTAGCGGTCATTTCGTTTTTTCGATGAAAGCTCCAGAAAGGGAAGCTTTTTTCCCAACGAAATTCGAAGCCGGTCAGAGTCAAAACAAAGAATAAAAGGAGAAAAAGCAGGGCGATTCGAGTGAGAAAATGACCGTTTTTGGCGCCTAAAGGGCATGACCAACTCGTATTTTTTTCGCTTTTTTTAGCGGTTTTTTTGGTTTGGGATTTTTTTTCTTTATTTTCTTCCATAGTGGTTGAGTAACTAATTATGTGAACTAATTAAACGGCATTCTCTTAAAAATTAAAACATTTTTAAGTTTTGGTAAACCTAATCATCCTTGGAAACGAAAAAGATTGAAATAAGTATTCATTTTTGCCAAAAACATCGTTATAGAGCCAAAAAGGTCGAAATCCC
>CAIUEV010000129.1 GCA_903898335.1 uncultured bacterium
CAGTATTATGATGGGGTTTTAAAACCCGAAGATGCTCTCGCGCACCAAAATTATACCATCATGAGTATTGATCAAATGGAAGAATATACTCGAATAAACCATCATCTTCCCACCATTCCCGGTCGAGACGATTGGCAAAAAGCGGGCACTTTTTCGCTGGGAGCCTTGACCAGTAATTTGTGGGAAACGGTGGAAACTCAAGCAATCTATGTGGCGGAGTTAAACAATAGAACGAAACAACTGGAAATTAGCGATAATAATCAGCTGGAAAACAATAGTCAACAAGAGGTGGCTCAGGAAGACAACGAGAAAAAAATTGAAGAATTGGAGGCAAGAATCGATAATTTAAATGGAAATATCAATCAAAATGACAATGTAGAAGTAAATGACGATAACTCTCAAAGTAGCGAAAATTTATTTTCGGCTTTTTCTGTTTCAGAAAGCGTGATTTCTTTTCTTAAAGAAGCTTTATTCAATGTCAAAGTAACTTTCGAAAAAGCTGTAACTTTTCTTTCAGACGCAACTTTCAAGGGAAATGTGAAATTTGAGGGTGGTCTTGAGGAAAGTGGCCATGCAATTTCCGGAAATGAAGCGGGAGTGGTGAAAATCAAAGCAGGAGAAGACTCCGTGGAAGTAAATTTCGCAAAAGCTTTCTCAAAAGAACCGGTAGTGATCGCTTCTCCAGTCGGTCAGGCTCTGTCTTATGCAATCAAAGAAACAAGCGAAAAGGGATTTAAAATCAAGCTTGACAAAGAAGCTGAAGAGGAAATAAAATTCAATTGGATTGCTCAAATCGGCACTAAAGGATTCTCTGAAAGTGAAGTGAGTGAATTAAATAATGAAAACGATAACGAATCGACAGTCCAAAGCGATCAGGATTTATCCTCGGGCTCTGACAAAGAGGAAGTTTCCGACCAACCAGAAGAAGAGAACAGTAATGACAATAAATAAATCAATTTTCATAGATTAAGGGGTTGATATCAGCCCCCACTGCGATCAACTCGTAACCTACTTTATTCTGAATATTCATTCGAGCAATAAGAAACAATGGCTACTTTATTCTAGTCATTATTTTTTTAGTAGCACTGTTTTCCGCGCGGTCGAAGGATTTAACGGTGAATCGGGAAACACCTCGGCGGGCTTTTTGCGGAACTTTGAATCTGGCCTCATTTAGATTATATTTTTTGCCTTGAAAAGTGACCTGATGGTATTTTATCTGATCGTCATCAGAGGCCGACCAAGTAATATATTCTCCGCGTTTAACAGTCACGGACTTTGAAAGGTTGGTGATTCTCGGACTGTCTCCATCAATGAGCAGATTATATTCTGATGTTGCGGCAATTTCCTCTTCTGTGCCCTTTTTAAAATAACGAAATTGATAAACTTCTTCGGTGTTCTTCGTTTGTTTGGTTTGAAAACGCCATCTCTTTTTTTTGTTGATTTTTCTGTCTCCGATAATTTCTCCGTTTCTGAAAATTCTAACAAAATCTCCGCTGTTTAGTGAGTCGAGTTTGCCGCGAAAAACAATCCTCTTTGATTTTAAAGAAACGGACTCGTTGGCTGAAAGATTGAAGATTTTATTTTTACCAATCGCGACAATCGGCGTATAGTCAGAATCGTCGTTGTCTTCTGTCGTTTCCGCAACTAATTTACCAAAAACAGCGTAGGTGGAGAAATTATTCAACATGCAGGAGAGAGTATTGGCGTTCGTGTCCAAAGTGCAGTTTTTTTTGTTCCAGGAACCGTTTGAATATTTATAAACATCCAGGGTGCTCTCTTGATAAGTTGTTTCGGTTCCGGCGTCGTAAGTAACTGTGAAAGTTATTGGTTGATTAAAATTATCTACGATTGCACCGCTTTCAGCTACGGCTAAAAGATTGAAAAAATTGTCCCCCAACAGAGAATGATCGGTAGGAGCGGTTGGAGCGGAAGAATTGTCTAATTTATTTAGTTGAATATTAACATCTTCCGTGTAGAAACTGTTCGGGGCGTTCAGACCGGCAGTTCCTGTTTCGGTGTTGACGGAGACTGATCCTCCCGAAGTTTCGACCTTTGCATCGTTGCCGGTTTTGATAGAAGAAGTTTCACATCCGGTGGTGTTAAATGTTGACTGAGAGGAGACGCCTTCATTACCGGCGGTATCCTTGGATTTTACTCGAAAATAATATCTGGCGCAGGATTTTAAACCATTAATCGTTACGGAATGATTCGTTACTCGGGTGGTGGTGTCGGTTTCATTGGTTGTGTTTCCGTAAGCGGTTGTTAAACCGTATTCTATTCGAGAAGAAGAATCTTCATTGGTGGTCCAGTTGACAGTCGAAGAATCGGAGGATGGATTAGAGGAAACATTGCTAATTGTTGGACTGGAAACGTCCCAAATTAAAGTGAATTCGTCAAAGGAGGAATTACCGGAGTTGTCTGTCACGGTTAGTCGAATGACGTATGTTCCTGCCTCGGAAGCTGAAACAGTTGTGTCTTCGGCTGTAGCGGTGCCGAAAGTTACGGTTCCGGGACCGGATTGTTTCGACCAAAGATAACTGGCCACCCCGGAAGCACTGTCGGAAACGGTGGCGTTTTGAGCAAACTGATCGTTTTTGGATTTATCAGTTCCTGCATTGACAGAAGGATCTTCGGTGTCCACTTTTACGGTATTGCTGCCGGTGTAGGCGGCTTGGTTGGTCGCCATATCGAAAATCAGATATTGATATTGATAGCAATTCCCCGAAGATACTGTTGTGTCGGTGAAATTAGGATAAGTCCCGCTGGGAGTAATTACAGAAAAACTTCCATAACTCCCACAGCTTCCATTAGAGAGAGATGCCTCTCTACGTTTTAAAATTCGTGAAGAAGTGTCAAGGCCTGTACCGGTATCAGAACCGTCAGTAGTCGTTAAATCCACTGAAGCAGAATTGGTGAAACCGTCGGAGTAAGAAATAGAACCGCCGGACGGTGTAGTCGCATCAATTACCAAAGCTTCATTGGCTTCGAGAGTGGTGGCCGGAGTATAATTCGATAAGGAATTATCCGATTGATCCTTGATGGTCCCGGAGATTGTTGCATTAAGATCTGAAGAAATATCGCCTTCCTGTATCGTGTAGTTGCAGGTGCCGGTTGAGGAATTATTAATGGCAAAAGTACAGGTCCGATCAGTATCACCAGTTTCCAGAGTGACGGTTACATTGCCGGTTGAAGTGACAGCTTTGGAAAAAGTGACATCGATGTCGATTATTTCACCTGCTTTGTAAGTGCCGGCCGTCTTGTCCGAAGAAACGGAGCTGATTGTGGGAGCGACTAGATCGCCGGAAGTAAAATTCCAATCGGTGGTACCGGTAAAGCCGGTGTAGGAGTTATTGGAAACATCTTTAATACATCCGCTACAAACAGTGACGTAGTATCCAGTATTCTCAAGTAAATTGTTTGTTGGATCGATGACGAAATTTGTTCCGCTGACTGAGACCCGAGCGCTTGAAGAAACAGAATATGATTCGACGGTTGTGTTGTCGCTGGTTTTCTTCAGATAAATTGTTCCCGATCCTTTGGCGACATTTTCGTTAAAAGCTAGAGTCAGATTGCTTGAAACCGGTACATAAGAAGCATTGTCCAGAGGATTTAAACTTTGGAGAGCTGGGGGTGTGCTATCTACGGCTGTAAAATTCCAAGTCGTTGTGTCTGAAATTCCTGAGTAGCCACGGCTTACTTCATCATCAAAGGCGGTTGCATCGATCTGAACATAGTAGCCGACTCCCTGCTCGAAGGACCCATCAGGATTGATTGTAATATGAGAAGTCCCCGATCCGGTCACCTTGGCCGAGGCAACATCGATAGTCTCGAAAACCGAATTATCGGAAGTTTTTTTGATTAAAATATTTCCACTCTGCACAGTTACCGGTTCAGAAAAGTTAATTGTCAAATTGGATGTGGCTGTAACGCCAGTGGCATTATCAGCCGGAGAAAGGGAAAAAACAGTAGGATCACTCACATCGCTTTTTAATTCGAACCAGCCAATATTACTACTCGAGCTCCAAATGCTTACTAAATCGATGTCGCTGTCTCCATCAACATCTCCGCTACTTACACAACGAGTTGAAGTAGAAATAGCTGGAGTGATCGGCTTTTCTACAAAAGTCATATCGCCATTATTTCTCCACCAAGAAGCTCCGTCACCACTCGAGGCGGTGAGAAGATCTTTATCTCCGTCTCCGTCAATATCTTTTACCTCAATATAAAGACCAGTACTGGCAATGTCAGTTGCTATTGTGCGAACAGTAAACGTTCCGGTTCCGCTGTTTTCCATCCAGTAAAGTTTAGTCGTGCTAATAGCGGCTATATCTTTATCTCCGTCTCCGTCGAGATCTTCAATTTGGACATCGTTGGGATATACCGTACCCCCGCTGATAGCGGTTTCCGTAAAAGAAGGCGGAGAGGCGCCATTATTAGTGTATTTTGCAATGGCGGTTATTTCCATTCCTCCTACAACATCCAGATCTCCGTCTCCGTCGAGATCTCCGGCGTCAGCAGTTAAACATCCCTCGCAGCTGCTGTCAATCGTTCGAGAAGTAAAAGTTTCACTTCCATTGTTATCAAGCCATTTTATCCCACCGTTCCAAACCGATCCGGTCCAAGTCCCCCAAGCCACAAGAACATCTTTGTCTCCGTCGTTGTCAATATCACGAATTCTTACCCGATTGGGGTTATCGGTTGAGGAAAGAATTGTGGAACGAGTGAAACTTTCGCTGCCGTTGTTAACAAAAAGATAAACCAAATCACCATCACGATTTGAAACGACAACGTCGACGTCACCATCATCATCAATATCTCCGGCATCAAGAAACATAAAAGATCCGGAATACGGAGTGTATATATCATGTGAAGTGAAAGTTCCGCTGCCATTGTTTTCAAGCCAGACCAAAGCCGTCCCCGCCGCCCAAGCCGTCGCTACCAAGTCCAGATCTCCATCCGGCTCTACATCTATTAATTCATAAGCAGAAACGGCATACTGGCTTCCTAAAAAATGATAGGAATGCTCTATGCTGTCGGTCTGAGCCAATACATTTCTGGGTTGAGAGAAAATAAAAAAAGTTGCCAATAATACAAAAAAACAACCAAGAAAGACTTTTAAAAGTTGTTTTTTATTTTTCATTTTTGTTTTTTTTGTAACAATAAAATTCAAAATTACTTCCTATAAATTAACATGTTTTTTCAAGAAGTAGAAGTTCAAAATCAACACGAAATTCAAGCTGCTTTTTTCTCGCTAGGAGGTCTTTTTGCAACGGGCGGCATAATTAAAAGCGTAGAAATTATTATCCTATATAGTCATTTTCAATAGGTTAACATTTGTTTGATAAAGTGAGAGCTCTTGTTTTTTCAAAATTTCTCTATTTTCCTTCCCAAAAAGTTTCCGCTTCGTCTTCCATTTTTTTTAACCGAGTGTAATAGTCGGGAAATTCATTCAAATGAGCCAAGGCTATTTTTCCCGTTGTGAGAGGATCGTCATTGGAAACATTAGTGGCTGAGTCTCGCGAGCCATGTTCCAGCTCCACATCCATTCCCATACGGAATTGCTCTACATCAAACTTGCTCCAATCAACGCCTAATTGTTCGCCGATAGCTTTGGCTTTTTCTGTCGTAAAATTTAGCATTTTTTTTGTTTAATTAATTGTAAACACCAAGTGTATTATTTTTCACATTTAGATTATATCAAAATTTTTTAGGGGGTTAATATTAACCTTAAACCTCACTAATTACATCAAATCCTTTGAAGCTGCCAACGATTGAATACCCAAAAATTTTTATCTTTTTTTTAGCAATCTTTCTGATTTTTTTGGCAGTTTCGTTCATTGTCGCTCCGGAGCCGGTAGCATCATCAATAAGCAAAACATTGCCAACTTTTTGGTTGGGGTTTACGGCTATTGTATCTCGAGCATTTATTATACGATCTTCCAGCTTGCGTAAAGTCTTTTGAGGCACCTTAGTAGGCGTCGGAATTTTTACTGCTTTTATCTCTGGCAGATTAATTTTTAAGATTCTTTTGAAGACTTCCATGAATTGAACTTTCCGCGAAATTGTTGGAGGAATGAAACAGACGAATTGGATTTTATGTTTTTTTATAAATTTTTCAATATTCGGCTTGACCAACCTGGCTGTTTCTCGAATTATTTTGCTGTTTTGAGAGGCTTTTCCAAGGTAAACCATTTGACCAAGTTTTGTTTTTCCAAAATGATCAAATGTATAGAAATCACTGAAAAAAATATTATCCAGACCATCTTTTGTATCTTTTGAAGAAATAGATTTCTTGGCGCATATTAATCCGTCCTTTTTTAGTTTTTGGATTAATTTAAATTTTTCAACAAAAAACTTTTTTTCTTTTTCCCATCCAAATTTGTTTTTTTTACACCATTCTTGGAAACCGGCCATTCCATAAAGCATTTCACCACTTGGAGAAACATAAATGTAGTTGCTTTCTATAATCTTGTCTCCTTTGTCGGCAATCAAAAAATCGTTTTGGGATTTTTTTGAAATTGAATAATAGACCAAGGGGGTTTCTCCAACTTTTTTTATGAGCTCCTCTTCCCTCAATTTCTTTAAATGCTTGTGGACATTTTTCAGAGAGATATCAAGTATTTTGGCTATTTCACTTGATCGGATATTGCTATGTTTTTCTATAGTATCAAAAACCGATTTTGCTTCTTTGGAAATGTTTTCCATATATTTCTAGTTTATTTTCTTACTAATAAAAATATATTAAGGGGTTAAAATTAACCGGTCAATATTAACCCCTTACTCATGAGATTAAACTCTTCAAATACTTCTTCTAAAGTAGCTTTGTAATTGGCAAAATTTTTGTCATCATGATCAATGCTGGGCCAAAGCTCGTCAAACGTTACCCATTTATATTGTCGAATTTCTTGAGGATCTATTTTGATGTCTTCATCTGTACCAATAAATTCTACCAACAAATAATTTTGTTTCTGCCCCCGCCATTTGTATCCTGAAATCTCGAGAGATTTGTTGTTCCAATCGTATTGATTGGTGATTTTACTTTTTTTGATGATCTTAAATTTATCATTACCTAGCTCTTCTTTAAGCTCTCTTAGGGCAGCTTTCTCTACGTTTTCTTTGTCGTCCACTCCACCTTGAGGAAATTTCCACCAATCTTTTAGCCAGTCATTATTTTGGATCAGAAGAAATTTCTCAGCCTTAAAAATGATACAGCTAATATTTCTTCTGTATGGCAAGTTGTTGATTTTGATTGAATTCATAATTTTTTAATTATCATAAACTAGAGATTTCCTATATTAAAAAAAGCGTCGAATCTGAAATTAAAGTTTCATTAACTCATGGTTCTTACTTTGAAGGGTGAGTAAGATATTCTTTATATAATCCACCAAAGCATATTTTGAATTAATATCTTTAAGATCTATCCATTCATATTCATCATGATCTTTCAGATTTAGACTAACTTGCTTTTGGTTGGTCTTTGCGATAAAAATTAATCGTATAAACTGTTTATTTTTCGATTCATCAACATTTGCAGTATAATCAA
>CAIUEV010000130.1 GCA_903898335.1 uncultured bacterium
AAAAAAATGTTCAGTATTTAAAATCGAGTCTTAACTTTGCAATCAGGGGAATAAAATATGCTTGGAAAACAGAGCAGAATTTTCGTTGGGAAATGTTTTTCGGATTAATAGTTTTCTGCTGCTCAATCATCTTTCCGTTACGACCGATAGAGCAGCTAATGGTTTGGCTTCTGATTGTTTGGGTCTTGACTCTGGAGATAATTAACACTGTCTTGGAAAGAATGGTTGATATCATAAAGCCGAAGAGACACCCGTATGTCGGTTCAATTAAAGATTTGATGGCCGGAGCGGTTCTTGTTTCGGCGGCCGGAGCGGCAGTAATCGGTATGATTATTTTCTTTCCCTATTTTGAAAATTTATTTCTCTCTCTTTTAAGCTAGAAAAAATGGAAAATAAAAAAATAAAAATCATTACTGAAAATTGGTCGGCCGATAAAAAGAATACCTTGGCCGACTATCTTGAAAAAGGCGGATTTTCTTCTTTTAAAAAGATGATTAGCAAAGAAGTGACTTCGGAAGATATTATAGAAGAGTTGGAAGAGAGCGGGTTGCAGGGAAGAGGTGGTTCCGGATTCTCTTTAGGTAAAAAGTGGAGAGCTGCTTATGAGTATTCAAAATCAGCTAAAAAATATTCTTTCCCGGCGCGTTCCCACGCTTATTTTATCTGCAACGCCGACGAGTCCGAACCGGGAACATACAAGGACCGATCTATCCTGGAAAATAATCCCTATCCGGTCTTGGAAGCGATAATAATAGGATCTTGGATTTTGGGAGCTAAGGAAGCTTTTATTTATCTAAATGGTGGCTACAAAGAGACTGCTTCCAGATTAAAGAATGTTATCAATGAAATTCGCAAAGCCGGTTGGTTGGGGAAAAATATTCAAGGAACTGACTTCTCTCTCAGAATAAAGATTTTTGAAGGGGCGGGAAGCTATGTTTGCGGAGAAGAAACTGCCCTGATAAACTCGATCGAAGGGAAACGGGGGGAACCTCGTCTAAGACCGCCTTACCCTGTTGAATCGGGTTTGTTTGGACGACCTACTGTAGTGAATAATGTCGAAACTCTGGTTAATGTGCCCTTTATTCTTGAAGAAGGAGCCAGTAAGTTTAGAACTTTAAGTAAGAGCGAAGAAAGCTTTGGGACAAAAATATTTTTACTTAACGGACCGATAAAAAATTTGGGTCTGCATGAGGCGCCTCTAGGCATTTCGATCAACGAGCTAATTAAAGAATATGGAGGTGGACTGGAGAAAGATAAAAAAATAAAATTTGCTCAAGTGGGTGGGTCTGGAGGATCAATAGTTATGCCTTCCGACTTTGATAAGCCTCTTGGCTTTGGTCAAGATGAAATTGCCGTTGGCTCGGGAGCAATTCTTTTAGTTGAAGAAAATGTTGAAATTCATAAATTGATCTCCGCTTGGTCTCATTTTTTTCGCAGAGAATCTTGCGGTCAGTGCGTCCCCTGTCGAGAAGGGACTTACCAGCTTTCTCTTTTAGCCCAAAAACTTAAAAACGGTAAGCTAAAAGAAGGAGAGTTGGAAAAGATAAAAGATATAATTTTTACAATGGAAAGGGCTTCTTTTTGCGCTTTTGGAAGTTTTGCGGTAAAGGGTTGGAAGGGAGTTGTTGAAAATTTAACCAACGAGATTATTGAATAAAATCGGATGAAGATACTATTAAAGAACAAAAGAGCCTTTTTTGATTATGAAATCCTGGAAACATTTAAAGCCGGGATTTTTTTGGCTGGGAAAGAAGTTAAATCTTTAAAGAATAAAAGAGGTAAGCTTGAGGGGTCTTATGCCCATATCCAAAAAGAGGAGATTTATTTGATAAATTTTTCCATTCCGGTCTATCAGCCAAAAAATATTTTAGGTCAAGTCGAGAGCGATCGAACAAGAAAAATTCTTCTAACCAAGAAAGAAATAAAATCTTTACTTGGAAAAATAAAAGAAAAAAAGCTAACACTTCTGCCTCTCAATGTTTTTATTGAAAAAGGAAAGATAAAAGTCGAACTCGGCTTAGGTAAAGGCAAAAGAAATATCGACAAAAGAGAAACAATAAAGAAAAGAGAGAGTGATATTGAGATGGAAAGAGCGATGAAAAAAATGTCTTTTTGATCCGATTACTGACGTTTACATTTCCCCCCGGTGAAATTTTCTCCCGGTGGGCATTTGCAAAGACCGCTGTCTTTGTTCCAGTGGCCTCCGGAATCCTCACATTTAGAGCGTGTTGTCTTCCCGCTGTTAGCTGTTTTTGCCGTACTTGAAGAAGAACTGCTGGTTGTTGTTTTCTCGGTCTGGGTTGATGTCGTTTCAGTACTTTCTTTAACGGCAGAACTGGTTATGGAAGGCGAGCTGTTTATGTTACTATTGGTCGAATTTTGATTATTATTTTGATTTTTATCTTCTCCGACAAGAATCGATTCGTTTTTTGTCGGCTCAGTGGTGTTACTGGAATTCTCATTAAGATTTCCGTTTAATTGACTCTCTGAAACATTCTGATTGTTATTTGAGATGCTCTCACTAATGCTTTTATCTGGGTTTTCTGTTGGTGCACCATCTTCTTCTCTAATGGAAGAGGAAAAATCTTTTTCATCAAAAGCAATAACTTTTTTCTCTAGAGGGTTTATTATTATTTTCTCATTCTCTCCGGCTTCTTGAGAACTTTTATCTTTATAGACGGTTTTAACTTTACCTTTAAACACGTAAACGGTGGTATCTTTTTCTTCCACTTTGACAACAAAATCGGTTCCCAAAACTTCCAACTCGCCGTCACTCAAAATTACTTTATAAGATTTTCTTTTATCGTTTTCTGCGATCAGATATCTTACTTCCCCGTCTGTCTGAGCCCAAGATATCTCACCTTGATTTTTCAGAAGAACTAATCTGGCAAAGCCTCCCATCGTTATTTGGCTTTCCTCGCTCGACTTAATTTTTGCTTTACCATCGGCTAAAGTTCTTATTTCAAAAGAGAGCTTTGTTTCCAGCGGAAATTTCTCTATCTCTCTCCAATCCGCATTGCTATCTTCTCGATATTCAATTCCTCCATTTCCGCTTATTACTTCGGCAGAGTATTGATCACCCAAAGAGCTAAAATAAAAACTGAGTCCAAAGCCACCGGCCGCCAGTATGATTAAATACAAAAACCAACGAAGAGAACTGCGTTGGTTAGTTCCAGGATTGTTACGTGCCGGGTAGGAGTAAGGACTATAGGCGTTAATCATTTTTATTTTAAATCTTTATAGATCAGTAGACTCTTAAGATTTTCCACTTGCGTCCAACGTTTCAGCCAATCCTTCCGCTTCCGAAGCTGATAACCCTTTTTTCATCACCATTATCAAATCATTTTTTGAGTTTCTTGCCGTCTGATTGCTTTTTGGGAAAGCCATCTCTATTCTTCTCCATATGTATAGCTTCGGCTTTGAAAGATAGAGTAATACGCTGCCGCAAAAAGCTACCAGGCTCTGATTGTAAGGACGAACAAAAGCGAAAGCGGCAGAGAGACTCATAATAACTATGCCGACAAAAACAAATACTTGAAATTCGATCAGTTTCCAAAGAAGCAGGCAAATCCCCCCTCCTCCGCCAAGCCAAACGAGCTGCTTGACGGTCAAGGGGCCGACTATTCTGTCTTCAATATCAACATCTTTAGGTACTTTGAATCTCATTTAAGTATTTTGTTTTATTTTTGTTCGTCCCCAAACAGAGACTTTTCTATTGTTGAGGCTTGTTTGCACCCTGATCTTGCTTGTATCTGACAATCGCGTCGGTGACCTTGGAATCGTCTTTAAGATCCTCAACAAATACAACTTGGTCTTTGTTGATCATCATTCTATCAAGCGGACCATGCAACTCATTGCCCAGTTTGACTAAAGATAATTCAGTCTTCTGCTCCTGTTGCTGTTTGTTATCATCGTTATTCTCTCCTTCTGACTGTTGGAGAACCGGTTTAACCTGAAGGTAGTAGATGTCGGACAGCTCAACATAGGAAGAATCGTGAAAACCGACTTTTCCGAAATAAACTTGACCGTTAGTCAAAAATACCGCTTGGTATTTTCCTTGGTCGATCTTCATTGTGTCGTTTCCGGCTGAAGAAACCGCTCTTTCTCTTTCGATAATTCTTTCACCCGGTTGTCCTCCTTGCAGACCTTTCATCTCCTTGACGATCAAGAAGACTACTCCGGCTACTACGGCCAATCCGGCCAGGATTGCAACTCCCCAAAGAGCTCCTTTTTTGCCGTCTTTCTCTCTCGGACTTCTTTGAGGAGAAACATCCCAATCATCCTCTTCTCTTTGACGGCGATTTTCCCCCGTTCTCTCGAGAAAAGAGTCGATCTTGTGATCTTTTTCTTCGTTTCTCATTTTTTTGATTTTTTAATTATTAAAATTGAAAACGACTACTTTAATAATTCTAACTATTTTTTTCCAAAAGCAAAATTTTTTTAATAAAAATTATTCTATACAGCAATCAATGGCTTTCCTAAGCAGTTCTCTCAGTTTCAATTTAAATCCCGCCGGCCGCTTGTCGTGCTTGTTCAGAGAATTATTCGGAATTTTCTTTATCAACAAAGAAGCTTTTGAATCTTCGGATATTGTTTTTTTGATATCTCCACTGCCTATCAAATTCATATTTAAAGCCCAAAACATACCATAAAGATCGTATGATTTATGAAACAAGTCTTTTGCTTCCTCCTTATTTCCCATTCCCTGCTGTTTTGTTCCCACCTCCATTAATCGCATGGAAGCGGCCAACAGATGTTTGGAAATACACCAGACTTCTCCCTCATATTCTTTAATGATTTTTTTCAGCAATTCCCCCCTCATTTTTCGAACTTCTTGCAGTAAATCAAAATATTCATCCTTGCCGGTTTTTTCGGCAGTAAAATAAAAATGCTCTTCTATGCTAATTAAATTCA
>CAIUEV010000131.1 GCA_903898335.1 uncultured bacterium
AGTTTATAAAGTTAGAAAGTTTTTAAAGTTAAAAAGATATTGAGTTTATAAAGTTAGAAAGTTTTTAAAGTTAAAAAGATATTGAGTTTATAAAGTTAGAAAGTTTTTAAAGTTAAAAAGATTTCCACTAAGTTAACTTTATGAACTTTACAAACTTTATGAACTTTACAAACTTTATGAACTTTACAAACTTTATGAACTTTACAAACTTTATGAACTTTACAAACTTTATGGACTTTCTAACTTTCTAACTCTATGCGCTTGCTTTCAAAAATCAAAAAAAATATCCCCGCCGGCTGGATGGATTTCTATCATCTGGGTCTTGGTTTTTTGGGTAACAAAATTTACGGTTCGCCGAGCAAGAAACTGATCTTGATTGGGATTACCGGTACTAAAGGCAAAACAACCGTTGCCTCTTTGATTTGGCAAATTCTGGAAAAAAACAATTTAAAAAGCGCTCTTTCTTCGACCGTTTTTCTTTCTACCGGGGGAACCAAAGAGAGAAATTTGACCAAAATGGGCATGCCGGGAAGATTTTTTCTGCCTCGACTTCTGGCTCAAGCACTGAAAAATCAAGCCCTTTATGCGGTCGTGGAGACCAGCTCTGAAGGAATAATGCAGCATCGACAAAAATTTCTCGATTACGATACGGTGATTTTTAATAATCTGTCACCGGAACATATCGAGAGACACGGCGGATTCAAGGAATATCGAAGAGAAAAAGAAAAACTTTTCAAACAGTGCACCAAAAATCATGTTCTCAATTTGGGGGATCCTTCCGTTCATCATTTCCTGAGATATCCGGCTCAATCAAAATGGGGGGTTATTTTGGAAAGTGAGGAAGCACCAAAAAAATACAGTCGGAAAATCACTCAAGAGGAAGTCAATCATCTGGTTGAGGGAAAAGTGACCGCAGAGGGAAATTTTCTGATTAAAGAATGGCTGGTCATGGGAGAATTTCAGAAAAAATTGATTTTTGAACATGAGCACCGACCGGTTTTTGAAGGCCGTTTCAACTTGCTAAACTTGCTTTTGGCCTATGCCGGCCTGCGTTCTTTGGACTTACCGCCGGAAAAAATCGTTGAGTTTTTTCGCCGGCTTAAACTGCCGCCCGGTCGCATTCAGGAAATAAAATCCAAAAAAATCGATTTTCGAATTTTTCTCGACTACGCTCACGAGCCGCTCAGCCTAAAATCCGTTCTGGAATACGGCCGAGAAATTTTACCGCCCAAGAAAAAACTGATTTGTCTTCTTGGTGGGCAGGGAGGAGGTCGTGATCGTTGGAAGCGCGGAGCCATGGGAGAGTTGGCCGGCAGATTGTGCGACAAGGTTATCGTCAGTTTGGAAGATCCTTATGACGAAGATCCGGAGCAAATCAATCAAGAAATCTTGAAGGGGGTACTTAAAAATCCCGATTTTCAACTGAACAAAAATGCTTGGTCATTTGTCGATCGCCACAAAGCGCTCAAAAAAGCCTTAAAAATCGCGCGCCCCGGCTATGTGGTCATCCTGTGCGGCAAAGGTGGCGAGAAAAAAATGTGCGTTGGCGACCAAACAATCGCCTGGGATGAGGAAAAAGAGGTGAAGCAAATCATTCAATTTTTGTAGGAAATAAAAAATGGATTGTTTTGAAAAAATAGTGTATTTTTGAATTATTAGAGGAAATAATTTACCTCAAATTGTGAGAATGCAATCGAAAAATAAAACAGAAAAAAAATTGTTCGGATTTTTGACCGTAGCTTTGCTGCTTTTGGGTTTTTTTGTTTGTGAAAATACTCGCACAGCGGAGGCAGCGACCGAGACGCCCTCAGCCGCACCCGCTCTGACCGAAGAACAACAGCCAATCGCTTTTTCCTATGTAGATCTCAATAAAGCGCTCAGTTTTGAACTGAAAAATCAAGACTTCGCCTCCTTCTTGGATCGAAATTTTGATATCCAAAGCTTTATGAGTAAACCGGTGCGCCTTCCCTTGGCGTCGGATAACCCAGACGGTGTGCCGGGAGGCGATCAAGATTTTCTCTACATTTATCCTCCGGAATTTTTCTTTTCGGAGAAGACTGGACAAATTTCCACTCTGCCTTCAAAAATAATGTATTTTGGCTCCGGCCAAAAGATCAACGATAATCGAGCTAGATATTTCCGAAGTGATTTACAAAAAAAGGTAGTGGAGTTGCTTGAAAACAAGAAAGATCAAGTGGAAAGTTTGCGCGCCGTTATCGTCAAGCAATCGGCTAAGCGCTATCGGCAGATAGGCTTAATGACCGACTACTCGCAAAAACTGGGATGCAACCAATCAAATGAGCAAGAATCCCTGCTTGAAAAAATATTCAGTCTAAAAAAAGCGCAAGCGGAGGAGACAAATGCCACCGAGCTGACCAATTTGGTTTCCGATTTGCAAAATCAGATTAGCGATCAGGCCACCGGTGCGACCGACTATTCGCAAGATGACGCCATCGAAAAAATTATCGGCTCCGGTGATTCCCAAACCCGAGAAATGTTATCTCTTCTACTTTTACTGTTGATTTACAAAAACGCTCTGGCGGAACCGCAAACCGACCTCAAGACCCAATGCGTTGAGGCGGGTGGAGAATGGGTAAACGAAACCTGTTCTGTCGATGTCGATTCCTCAGCCGGCTCGAATGTTACCGCTCTGGGCACCAAAAAAATCTGTGAGGAATCGGGCGGGACTTGGAAAACTGAATATCCGATGAGAAAAGTCTGTATGGCTATGTGCGGAGCTAAAGATGATGAATGTACCGATCGAATTTTAGCCAATGAAATCGCCAATAAAGGCTGTGTTTGCCCCGATGGATCTTGCGTGACGGCCGTCGGTGATTGCTTGGCTCAAGACGCCAGCAAAACCGACAAGGACGAGGATGAAATTCCGGATGGAGTGGACAAATGCCCGAAGAGTAAAGATGTCGAATCGGGAGTAAACATGAATGATCAAAGCGAAAATTACGGTTGCACCTGTGCCGACCTGCAAGCCAAAGGCAAAATTCAACAACGCCAATGCCCCGGATCAGCTTGTGACGGATCATATATGGTCACCTATGCTCAATCTTCCGGCACCGACACTTGCGAAATGGGTAATATCATTGCTTTCAGCTGCGTCGCCAATCGCACCGCCGATCAAAATTGTCAAAAAGCGGCGGAAAGCGACAAGAAGGATGATGAGAAAAAAGAAGACAATATGGACTGGATGAAAATGCTTCAGCAATTGATGCAAGGTGGAGGCGGAGGACAAGGTGGCGGATCAGGAGGCGGCTCCGGCGGAGGTGGTGGAGGCGGAGGTGGTGGCAACCCCAACACGGGAGGCGACCCCACCACAAGCCCAGGCCCAACCAAACCCACGATTCCAAGCACAACCCAAACAACGGGACAAACAAAACCGCCGATATCAACCAGCGGACCGATAAAGAGCCCCGACGGTTCAACAAGCGTTTATACCACAGAACCCAATACGGGAAGAATTACAAAAACAACATATGATCCAAATACTGGCAAAGTTCAAACCACAGAAATCGCTGATCCAAGTAGTTTGCCTTCTCCAAAACCTCTCGGCCAAGCCTTCGCAGATAAAAACGCTGCTAATTTAGGCAAAGCCTTCGCAGACCAAAAAGCGCCTACGGGTGTTTTAGGTAAAAACCCTCCCTCCTTGGATCAGACTTCTCCTGGATCAACCGGAAGCCCGGGTTCGGAGTCACCCAGCGCAGCACAGCAAGCTTATACTGCAAAACAAGCTGAGCTTGCTCAAGCACAACAAAGACTAGGAGAGGTAGAAAACGCTCAAAAATTAGTAGATGATTATCAAAATAAAAGCTGGGGGGAAGCTTTCAGGGATTGGGCTTTTCAGACTTCAGATCGTCAGGCTTATACAAAAGCAAAAGAAATACTCGAGGAAAATTATTCAAATAATGCAAGATCTAATGTTGAGAAGCTCCAATCCGAATTGGATAGCATGAATCCAGAGCCTCTAAAAAATTTTCTCAGTTCCAGTTCCGACACTTCCGTAGTAGCGGGACAAACTACTAGTGCAGAGGCGTCAAGTAGCCGCCCTCCCATGACGCCATCCGAAAGGACTAGCCTTTCTCAGAGGGTTTTTGGTGATCCCGATACTGCCGATAATCTCAACATATCAGATAGAGATTTAGGCAATCTAGAAGGAACTAAAAATATGATTCGAGGTAAACTGGCAGAACGATTTGAAGAAGTTGACCCAAGTTCTTTTAGAACAATGTATGGGGATACAGTTATTAAAGGAATGAACCTTGACCAAGAAACATTATCAAAAATCGATAATTATGCTAAAAAAATGACCGACGATGTTCTCAATAATGGAAAAATACTTGAAGACTACGAAAAAGAATTTTTAAAAGCCAATGCCGAAGAGAAAATGATGCAGCAAGATATTCAAGACATAAAAGAAGGATTTGATCAAAACAATCCTCGGCCATGGGATACATACAGTCCAGAAAATACGGGTTCAGGTGCAAACAACCAGACATCTCCAGATTTCGAGACAGAACGAGCTGCACTAGAAAAAGCCCAAGAAAACATGAGAACATTTCCTGGAACTGACTGGTCAGGTATAGAAGTACCCAACTCACCTCTAGGAGGAGAAACTCCTGAAACAAAACTTTGGGGTCAAGGGTCCGAAGGTAAATTTCAAGATTGGTGGGATCGTGGAGGTGGAGGCAAACAAGATTTCTCTAAAGATCCATCAGGCAATCCTATAAACACTTCGGGGGTTAATCCCGATGCACCCACATCGTTAGACGGACTAATGGGAGCACCGTCTACCCCAACTGGTGGCTGGAGTACTCCCGCCGGTGCTGGTAGTACCGGTCCTTCGGTAGGAGATCCTAAATTAGATTGGCTCGATAGCTTAATGGGTCTCCCTGCTGAATCGGTAGTCGGTCCGCTTAAAGGAGAACAAGCCGAGCGACAGACTAACCAAAAAGGCCAGAAGCCAGCGAAAGAAGGCGGTCCACAAGGCCAAGGAGAGGAAACCGATCAGACTAAGGACAAATAGTGGGAGTAACACTTATTTAAAGAATCCAGTTTGTTATTTTGTCTAGCAAGACCAGAAAGGAACTCTTCCTTTAACCTCAGAGACTGCCCATTGACAGTAACTTTTTAAGTTTAGACAAAAATTCGTATCCAACTTATCCTTCTCGCCTGATTTCAAGGAGTGTCATTCCCCGAAATTGACTTATTTCGTGGAGTTTGAGAAAGCTTTACTTTTGTAAAGTTTTAAGTATACTTAAAATATATCACTAAAATGTAAAAAGTTTTAAGTATGAGTAAAATATATAAAAAGCGTTCGTATTATATCAACAAAATTCTTCCCTTTGTCGGAGTCGATATTATTAAAGTTATTATCGGCCAAAGACGAGTTGGTAAAAGTTATATTTTGCTACAATTGATTGATGTTATTAAAGAAAAAGACAGAAAAGCGAATATTGTCTATATCAACAAAGAAGAAAATGATTACGATAGCATTTCCAACTATCGGGACTTAATTGCTTACGCTGAAAAAAGAGCGAAAACCAAAGTTAAAAACTATTTGTTTATTGATGAAATTCAAGAAATCGAAAATTTCGAAAAAGCGTTACGACATCTTTTTGCAAAAAAAGTATTTGATATTTATTGCACCGGGAGCAACGCACGACTTTTATCCTCCGAAATCGCCACCGGTTTATCCGGCCGATACATCGAAATTCCAGTGCATGCTCTATCTTATCGAGAGTTTCTGCGTTTTCAAAAACTTTTACCGGGAGAGGACTCGTTACAAAAATATATTCGTTATGGCGGATTGCCTTTTATTACCAATTTAAAACTTGATGATGAAATAGTGTATAGTTATTTGCACAGTATCTACAACACTATTATTTTGAAAGATGTAGTGGCTCGATTTAATATCAGAAATATTAATTTTCTCAATCGACTCTTAGAGTATTTGGCTGAGAATATCGGTTCCTTGGTCTCCGCTAATCGAATTAGCAATTTTTTAAAATCGCAAAAAATCCAAACCACACCTAACATAGTTTTGAATTATTTGTCATATTTGACTTCCGGTTTTATTGTTCGAGAAGTCAACCGAGCAGATATTAAAGGTAAAAAAGTTTTTGAAATCAACGAAAAATATTACTGGGAAGATCTTGGACTAAGAAATTCTCTTGTCGGCTACAAAGCAACTGAGATTGGTCAAATTTTGGAAAATTTGGTTTTTTTGCAATTGCTGAGATTGGGCTTTACAATTCATATCGGCCAATTGGGAGATAAGGAAATTGATTTTATTGCAGAAAAGGAAGATCGCAAAATATATATTCAGGTAGCTTACTTGGTAAACGACGAAGCGACAATTAATCGGGAATTTGGCAATCTGTTACTTGTACCGAACAACTATCAGAAGATGGTTATCTCAATGGATAAAATTATAGGCAAAAACTACAAGGGAATTCAGCATTATCACATTATCGATTTTTTGTTGAACAATAAAATCTTAAAAAATAAATAATAGAAAAAAATCCCGAATATTGGGATTATCAGATAATTTGAAGATTAACGAGTTTCAATGTCATATTAGATATATCTTTTATTACACTCTGTGCTTTAAAAGTAATATGCTTAGAAGATTTTGACTTTGTGAATAATTTTTTCTTTTTTTGAATTTTTGCTGTATTCTGAGATTAGAAAAAATAACCGATGAAAAATCAAATTTCCAAAAACAAATTTGTCATTACTTTGCAGCTCATCACCATCGGGTTATTGGGTCTTTGGTTGGCGGGAGGATTCGACAGGGAAGAGACCCGATCCGGCCAAGTGTTGGGTGCAACAACACCCATTCCCAAATGGACGGATGTGCTCAAAAAACAGCTGGAAGCGATGCGCGATCCGAAAAATGTAACCGATCCCGACTTCAAAACGACTCTCGGTTTGGATGCGGAGTACGGAAGATACGCCGATCGAGCCGTCAACGAATTTATTCAAAAGAGCAATGTCAATGTCAATGCAACGATTGAAGCGGCCAAGCAGATGTCCGGTGGAGAGAACGGCAGCCCAGAAAAACCTTACTACATGGAGCCGAATCAATTCAAGAAAGTTTGCGATCAGAATAAATACATTCTTTACACCAGCGTCGGCGGTGCCAGTGGCCGAGATATGCGAAAGCCTAAGGGGGGAGCCGGTCCGGTTCAGCCCAGAAATGCCAACGACAACAGTCCAACCGGCGGTGATACCGGCGAACAGTCCGTTTGGCGCATTCCCACCTGTGAAGAACTAGCTCAATGCCATTGCTGTATTAATACTTGTTTGAATACAGTTTTACGAACAATTAGAGTCGGCAAAAAAACCATAAAAATTATTGTCTGTTTACCGAATGTCGGCTTTGGTCCGATGGGTTGTTCCGCCATGTGCAAAGCACCAATTGCCCGCACCGCCTGCACCGCCTACTCCGCGCCAACGCACGCTGGCGCCTACGATCGTGATTGTATGGGACGAGCCAATGGTTGCGAAAGTCCGGGCGGTTGTGAAATAATTATCAAAGATCCCGGCAACTCTCAATTTGAATTTGCACCGCCCAATTCCGATGTGTATACTAAATCAAAGAGAGGCGACAATGCTGTTCCGCCCGGAGGTAAAGTCAAAAAACTGGGTGGACCGAGTGTCCAAGATTACGGTTGGATCGGTCAGTTGAGTTCGGATCCGGGAAAATGTTGCAAGTGTATTCAAAGTCCGTAGTACGGTTAGCTGGAAAGTTCATAAAGTTTGTAAAGTTCATAAAGTTTGTAAAGTTTGTAAAGTTGACTTAGTGGGAATCTTTCTAACTTTATAAACTCAATATCTTTTTAACTTTAATAACTTTCTAACTTTATAAACTCAATATCTTTTTAACTTTATAAACTTCAATGGGTGATTTCGTTCGTGAACACAAAATTTTATCTTTCAGCTTAGTGGTGGTGGCTTTTCTGCTTGTTTCCGCCATGGCCTTTGCCATTTTTGGAAACAAAAACAGCGTCTCCCCGAGTCAAACCAATTTGGCTCAAACCGGCAAAAATCAAATCACGGCTAGCGGCTCATACGCCTCATCCGTTGCTTACTCCACCGAACAATCGGGATCGGGGAATATGATTCATTCCTACATTACCAAACCGGCAGCAGATGCCTATTTTCAGGAACAGGAAAACAGTAACTCGAATGATAATGAAAATGAAATTGGTGGAGGTGAAGAAGTTTTCTCCTTCGAGGAAACACCGGCCATTACGGTTTTTAAAGAATATTTCGGCGACGATGTGTTCGACCCCGAAGTTAACGAAGGTGCCGTTAATGTTGCTAAAGAGCTGGTTTCCAGCGGAATGAGCAAAGTTTCGGCCACCGATATGAAGACGACTTTGGACACGATGGTCAAAGAGAAAACGACCAATTTTACGCCTTGGACGATCAGTAAAAAATACCACGAAATCAAGAAAGAACCAATTTACGAGAAAGTGGAAGAAAAAACCGGTGAAGTTTATCATGTTTACGATGTGGTGGATAAGCAAGTAAAAATTCTGGAAACCCCCGCTATGCAGGCTTGGAGCGACGCAGCCGGAAAAAATATTTTTGATCCGACCAACACGCCCAATGCCTTTGATGTGGCCAAAATCATGGCCGACGAAACCGTTTCCAAACTGACCTACGGCGAGGTTTTTGATTTGCTCAGCACCGCCAAGAAAGAAGGAGCGGCACTTGATTTAGCAACTTTAGCCGGACAAGTCAACGAGGCTTTTGGCGATCAGGCCAATCTGCCGGAAAATTTGAAGCTGGCGCTCAACGATTTGAAAAAAATCAGTGGCAATGTTCAGAACGGCAATGTCAATTCCTCAACCGTTTCCGATCTCTTCGGACTTTTGAAAAGAACGGCCGAACAGCAAAACATCAACACGAATATCGATTTGAGCAATTTACCGGTCAATCCGCTCAGAAACGAAAACACCAATATAGCCGTTCCCGCCAATCCTTGGGGGTCAGCCAGCAGTAATACAAACACAAATGGGCAAGCAGAGAACTCAAACCAGAACGGGTTTTTCAGTGATCCCAATCCGGCCGGAACGGTCGTCAGCTCTTCCGGTGGAGAAGAAGGGGGAGGCGGCGGTGGAGAGGGACAAGATCCGATGCAAATGATTCAACAAGTTATGGGCATAATTGGTATGCTAAAAATGCTGCCGGAGGTTCTTTCCGGACTTCTGGGTGGAGGAGAACAGGACACCGGCAAGGGCAAGCAGGGAGGCGATGAAGCTAAAGGGCCGTAGAAATTGTCTTTTTAAAAGGCAAGATTTATAATTACCAAAGCATTCGTAAAAAAATATAAAATGAAGCGAAAAATAGGTTTTGGATTATTTTTTCTTTTTCTTCTCGGACAATTAAGTCTGCCGGTTTTTGTTTTGGCGGCCGAGCCGATGACAGGCCTAAAAAAAGTTTCCGAATTCAAGTCGGAAGATTTGTTGAATTTACTGAACAACAAAATCGACCTGAAAAGTTTTCTGGGCAAACCGGTCAAAATACCGTTAACCTTTAACGGTGGGGAGGCTGACTCCCTCTACTTGATTCCGCCTCAATTTTTCATTGATCAAAAAACTCAGAAGATTACCGTAACTCCGACTCGAACTATTTTTTTGGCCAATGGAAAAAATGTTAGCGACGAAAAAATAAAATATGTCAGAGACGAGTTGGAAAAAGAGTTAAACAAAATCTTCAATGAAAAGAAAGATTTATTGAATCAATTAAGAGCTTCCATTCTGAATCAAAGTTTCTCCAACGATCAACTGCAAGCTAAGTTTAAGGAACTGAAGCTCGAGCCGGGTCAGGGATCTTGGATTGAATGGCTTCTGCCTTTTGTTAAGGCGGAAGAAACTCCCGGTGTTGATATTGAGGCGCTCCAATCGATGCTCTCTCAAACTCAACAGGAAACCGGTTCTGCTACTGAGAACTTAAGCCAAGAAGATGCTTTAGCCAATATTGTTTCTTCGGACGACACCAAATCCAGGGAGCTCCTTTCTCTTCTTTTACTCCTTTTGATTTACAAAAATGCGATTGCCGAAGCGGACAACACGGACAAAACCGATTGCGTCGGTAATGGCGGAGAGTGGGTGAACGAACAATGTGTCTATCCGGAAGAAGAGGTCGCTTCCGCCGATGAAAAAAAGATCTGCACCGAAGGCGGCGGGGAGTGGAAAACCGACTTCTCTCAACGAAAAATCTGTATGGCTTTTTGTGATGCCACCGACGACGACTGCACCGATAAAATCGTTAAAGACGAAATCGGTCGCTCCGGTTGCATTTGTCCCGCCGATCAGTGCGTAACGGCGGCCGGTGATTGCACGGCAAAAACCGAAAGCGCAAAAGATAAGGACGAGGACGAAATTCCCGACAGTGCCGATAAGTGCCCCAACACCAAAGATCAAGGTGACGGAGTCAATCTTGATGAAACCAGCGCCGATTACGGTTGCTCTTGCGCCGATCTGCAGGCAAAAGGACGAATCCAACAGCGCCAATGTCCGGGAGGAGGTTGTGATGGTGCATATCTGGTTCAGTACAATCAAACTTCCGGCACCGATTCCTGCCAAAACGGAGTCGTTTCTCAATTCAGTTGTGTCGCCAATCGTTATCCCAGCCAGCAATGCCAACCGCAAAATAATAACAACCAAAATCAAAATGGCAACAAAAACGACAATAATAGCTGGCAAGATATGCTTAAAGATTTAATGGGCAACAAAAATAACGGCAATGGCGGAGGCCAACAGGGAGGTGGCCAGCAGGGCGGAGGAGATCAGAGCGGAGGAGATCAGAAAAGCGGATGTTCCACCTGTAGCCAAGAAAAAACAGAGCAACAAAAACAGCAAACAGCGGAACAAATAAGAAATTTACCTGATTTAGGCGGACAAAAAGCCGCTAAAAATGTACAGGATGTAATTAATAAAAATTATGACAGCGGAGAAGGTATCATTAAAGATCCCGAGCAAGCTTCCAATTTTTCCGACTTTATGGAAAAATACACCCAAGCTGATTCTAAAGCCACTCCCGAGCAAGTTAGAGAAGCGGCTAATCGTTGGGTCAGCGATAATTTAGCACCAGGGGATAAAGTTTCTCCCTCAGAAAGAGCTGAAATGTATAGACAAATAGAGCAGGCCACAACAGGGGCATCATCCACGACCTCAGCGGAGGGAAGTACGGTCAATCGAACCTACTCTGACGGATCCAAAGAAGGATTTACTTACCATCCTGACGGATCGGTAACAAAGACCAGTACTGACGCTAACGGAGCGACGACGACAAAAACTTACGATAAGGACGGCAAAGAGATTCCGGGGAAAACTTCACAATCAGATGAGCCGAAAGGATGGGACACCGCGGCAACAAGCGGTGGAGATCCGATTCTTGCTCAAAATCAAAAGAATATAGATCAATTAGGAAATCCCAACGCAAGTGCTGATTCTTCTAAAGCAAATTTTGAAGGTCCAACTATGGAAAAGCAACCCGTTACAAATCCCGATGATAGCTTCTGGGGAAATATGGACGCTCAAATGGAAGCCGAGGCTTATGGAAAAGTCCAAGACGCTTACGACAGTGGGTTTATTACAGATACTCAAGCCATAGATATTCAAAATAAATTCGAGAGTGGTGAGTTGTCTTCAGGCCAAATACAACAAGCTATAAATCAAGCCAACTCATCTCTCCCATCAAATCCGGCGAATGATCCGAATTGGGGAAGCTTCAATGATGTGAATTTTACTACTCAAGATCTTGCTGATATAACAAAAGCCTATGAAAACATGGGGTTCAGTCCGGAAGAGATTGGAGAAATTCTCAATGAATTAATGAATTTTAAACCCGAGAACGAGAAGGGGGATGGCACAGAAGCAACACCGGAAGAGCAAGAACAAATAGATAAAGATCAAGAGACTCTTGATTCTGGAGGATCCATTGACACCTAAATTTCAGTTTAAGTTTTTAATTTCTACCTTGAAAAAAAATAAATTCAAAAAATCTTTGTTTTTTCTTCTTATGCCCGTTTTTATCTGGCTGGGAACGAATTTTATTCTAACCAATAGTTTTATTTATTCCGTTTCAGCCTCCGATTCAGCTGATACCGTCACCGTCTCCGCCTCGCTTTTTGAATCACTGCTGAAAAAAATCGATTCACTTGTGGCAGAGGTCAGCAGTCTCAAAAAAACCGTCGCCGATTTTGTCAGCGGGAAAAAGTCTGCTGACAGTTCCAGCAATCAAAGTGAAAGCACTCAGAGTCAGCAGCAAAGCAGTGGATCGGAAAGTCAAAACTCAACAAGCTCCGAATCGACTTCCGGCTCAACAAGCTCCGGAAATAATGCACTTGATAATCTCAGCAATGCCTACGGTGGCAATTCCGGTCAAACGGGAAATACCGGCCAAAGCAGTAATAAAGATACAAATGCCGGTACCAACAAAAGTCTAACTTCGGAAATTGGTGATTGGTTTAAAAAAGTTTTAGGGCTTGACAAGCAAAAAAGTCAAACCCCGTCCTCTGGCTCACAGCCGTCTTCAAGCCAACAGCAGCCATCCAGCCAGCCGGCTCAGCAACAACAACAGCAAAGCGGTCAGCAGCAACAAGGCGGTCAAGAAAACGGCACCGGTAAGAATCCATACAAACTGGAACCTAACCAATTTAAGAAAATTTGCGGTCAAAACACTTATGTTCTCTATTACCGAATTGGAGGGATTGGCAAAAGAGATATGCTAAAACCAACGGCTAAAGAGGGAACAGGTGCTGGGGGCAAGGAAGACACCGGCGAATACACTTTTGAAATTCCCTCTTGCTCCGAGCTGGCTAAGTGTCATTGTTGTTGCAACACTTGTCAAATACCCGAGACCCTCTGTCAAAAGCCCGGCTGGGTTTTTGCCAAGAAGGGTTGCGTTCCGGGCTGCTCAGACAAATGCGAAGCTAACTGCAAAAAGGGCTGTAAGGATTGGAAAAAACCGACCCCTGTTCCGGGAGCACCGTTTGATCGTGATTGTGATTGTCAGATGGAGGGCTGTCCCGATGGTAAAGATTGTATGATTCTTATTAAAGACGAGGGTAATTCAAAACTACAATATACAACCAAGGAAGCTAAACCGGAACAATACTTTCCGGCCGCCGGATTCGCCTACTTTAAAAACGGTAATGGACCATCAACAGATAAAAGCAAAATAAAAAGCGATGGAGGTAACGACACTAAAGACCAAGGCTGGATAAAGAAACTAAAAGAAGAGCCTGGAATTTGCTGCGGATGCATCCAAGACGCACAGTAGGTAAAACGAAGTTCAGCAAAAGAAACCCCCGGTCCGGGGTTTCTTTTTTATTTCTCGAGATTAAACTTTTACTCCGCCGAGGGCGCCGATAGACTGTTGATGACCCCCGGATCAGGCTCTATGTCAAGTGTTTCACTATTAGGAGGAGTTATGCTCGCATTGGAAACCGATTCGGGATCGGGAACGTAGCTTTCGTCGGCTGTCGCCTTCAATTCGTTCTCCTTTTTGATGCGATCCAAATCTTCCATACCTTGGGCGGGGGAACCGGAGCCCGTCTGAGAAGAATCTTGATTTTGCTCCTCATTTCTGAAATAGAAATAGGCGCCTAGTAAAATTATAATGGCTGCGATTGGTAAAATAATCTTAATAACATTCCTCCAATTTTCCATTTTGATTTTTTAATTCTTAATTTTAGTTTTCTTTATTTTAAAATGGTTTTATAATAAAACAAACTCAGTCTTGATATTTTTCTTTTTGGTTGTTTTGATTTAAAATTCATTTGTATTTCGCAATTAAAAATCAAAAATATAAAAAAAATAATGGATAACGAAGAAAAAGACTCGGTCAACGAAAATGACGATAAAGCCAAAAAGACCGGGACTCTTAATTTGGAAGATATCTCGATCAGCACTCTCAAGGACGATTTGGCCAAAAAAGAAACAAAGGCCAATGAAGGTGGAGCAGAAAGCCAAGACAGTTGGTTTAATTTCTTGGCCAAACACAAAACCGAAGAAAAAAATTCGGATCAAAAAGAACCCGCTCAGAAACCGGCCGAAAATCCGGAAGTGACTGCCCCCGAGGACGATGAGAAAATAGCGGAAGAAAATCGTAAAGATCTGGCTGAAATTGCAAATCAAGGGATTAATGAACTGAAAATAGAAAAAGACCTCGAAAAACCGGTTGAAACTTCAATAGAGCCCGCAAAAGAAGCTGAAACCGAGCAAGAAAAAGAGGAGGAGAGTATCTTCGAAAAGCAGCTTGAAGCCTTTAAATCAATCGGGGCTCCGAAGAATCTACCGATATCGGAAGATGCTGCCGATACGCCGCCCGAAATACCTTCCACCCCGGGAAAACCCGCTCTGGTCATTAACAACAATTCTCAAACCGAAGAAAAAGGTCCGCAAGTGCCGCCACTCTCATCTTTTATCACACCGAAAATAGAGGCTGAAACTCAAAATAAGCTTTCGGAAATGTTAGCCGGAAAAGACGAAGCGGAAAAACCGGACGAAGTTTCCGCCGCCGCCGAAGACCCCTCTCAAGCGGAAACTGAGACGAAAGCCGAAGAAACGCAGTCTGATTCGGACGAATCTTTACCAAAAATTGATTTGGAAGAAGAGGAAGAGGAGAAAAAAGATCCGATAAGTATTATCTCCGGTAAATCGGTCGGCGCCGAAGAACAAGTTGAGACGGCCAACGAAGAGGCCTCAAAAAACCCATTCGCCGCTCGGCTGGGAATGAGGCCCGGGGGAGACAAATCACTGTTGCAATCAGTGGAATCGGCTTTAAATTACTCGGCTTCACCCGAATACGCCGAAGAAAGAAAGAAAATGGAAGATCAGATTGCGGAATCAAAAAATGAGGCAATTGGCAACTTAAAGCCGATAAAAAGGGGATCCGACAACAAAAAATGGTTCATTGTCGGTGGAGGCGCTCTGGCCGGAGTAGTTGTTTTAATAATTATCATCGCCCTTGTGATGGGAGGATCAAGTCAGCAACCCGCCAACAAAAACGAAAATCAAAACACCGCCGTCGCCAACAAAAACGATAACGCGCCTATCAAACCTTTAAACAACAACGCCAACAAAAAACCGGTTGTGACTATGCTAAAAGCCGAGAAAATGATTCCCAACACGGAGGAAATTAAAATTGCCGACAAAATGGAAATCAGTGCCTATCTGAGCAAAATGCGCACCGGAGGCGGAGTTTCCAAAATGACTCAGCTTATCTTCATGGATTCGAACAACTCGGCCGCTTCGTTCAAAGACCTGATGAACAATACGGAGATTTCCATTCCGGAAAAAGTCATTGCCGATCCTTCAAAGGCTCCGGCTCTTCTGATCGCGGATTTTTTCAACGGAAAACCGATTCTGGGCCTGATTATTAAATCCCAAAGCGACACCATTACCACTCTGGAAAAAATGAAGAGCTGGGAAGCGACAATGACTATCGATTTGAGCGAGCTTTGGAAAGGAATAATAATTGACAATCCGAATGCTTACTTTGCCGATAGCGGCATGTTTAAAAACGGTCGCTTTGCTCTGATCGATAAAAAAAGCGGCTTATCTCTCGATTATTTGGTGGAGAACGGATATATTTTGATTACCTGCGGCAGAGACAGTATGACAATTCTCAAAAGCAAAATTATTTCACCGGATAGTCCGGATTCCTCCACCTCGGAAACTGAAGCATCTCCGATGAATACGCCTCCGGAGCCCTTGAAAAGTAACTCCAACAGCAACACTCCGACCAAAATTGAATCGCCGCCTCCGGGAGAATAAAAATTTTTTCCTAAAGATACCGAAAGTCAAAAACCTCGAAAGCTCATTTTTTCGGGGTTTTTTTGAGCTTTTTAAAAAGCTGTGTTAAAAACTAATTGAACTTAAATAAGTCATTTAAACCAATCAATATGCTAAGCAAAGAGAAGAAAAGCAAGATTATCGGCAAAACTTCACTTCACGCGAAGGACACCGGTTCAGCGGCCGTTCAGGTCGGACTTTTGACGGAAAGAATCAACAATCTCTCCGATCACTTAAAGAAAAACAGCAAAGACAAGCATTCTCGTCGCGGACTCCTGAAAATGGTCGTCCAAAGAAAAAAAATGCTTGATTATTTAAAAAACACGCAAGAAGAGGTCTACTTGAAGATAACCAAAGATCTGAAATTGAAGCAAAAATAAAACAATCTTAATCTAGTCTATAAATTCCATGGAAAATTCGAGTGTCAACAAGTCAGTTGTTCGCGTCTCAACCGAAATTGCCGGTCGAGAATTAATTTTCGAAACCGGTCGCTTGGCTAATCAGGCCAATGGAGCTTTAACCGTTACCTACGGTGAATCGGTCGTTCTGGCCACTGCCGTCATGAGTCCTAAACCCTTGTCCGGAGTGGATTTTTTTCCTTTAACCGTTGATTACGAAGAAAACTACTACGCCGCCGGTAAAGTGCGAGGCAGTCGTTTCGTCAAACGAAAAGGCAGACCGACCGACGACGCCATTCTGACCGGAAGAGTTGTTGACCGCAGTATTCGACCGTTTTTCCCCGATGGAATGAGAAATGAAGTTCAAGTGATTGTGACCGCTCTCAGCTTCGATAAAGAGAATGACCCGGAATTTATGGCTTTGGTTGGCGCTTCCGCCGCTTTAGCCATTTCCGATATTCCTTTTGAAACCACCTTGAGCGGAGTAAAAATCGGCTTAGTTGACGGAGAAATTGTCGTTAACCCGAAATTGACCGAGAATGGCAAAAATCAACTCGATTTAACCGTTTCCTCCACTAAAGAGGGGAAAATTGCCATGATTGAAGCCGGCGCCAAAGAAATTCCTGAAGAAAAAATCAAGGAAGCCATTGCCTTGGCGGAAAAGGAAAATCAAAAAATAATCGCCCTGATTGAAGAACTGGTCGGCAAGGTCGGCAAAACCAAAAAAGAAGTACCTACTTTTGATTTACCCGATTCAGTCGCCAACTTTGCCAAAAAAGAACTGTCCGAGGAGTTGAGCAAGCTGATGGACGCCTATCAAACCAAACAAGAATTTGAAACCAAGCTTAGAGAGCACAAAGACGCTGTCTTGCCAACTATGGTTGAAAAATTCTCCAACGAAAACCCGGAGGAAACTTTTGAGAATCTGAACAATTTGATGAGCGAAGCCATCGATAAGGCGGTAAAAGTCAAAATAAGGACTATTTTTAACGAAGAAGGCCGTCGCATTGACGGACGAGCCGTTAATGAAATCAGAGAATTGCAGATCGAAGCCGGAGTTCTGCCGCGCACCCACGGTTCCGCTATTTTCGCTCGCGGATTTACTCAAGGTTTGACCACGGCCACTTTGGGCTCTCCAGGCAGCGCTCTAGTCTTGGAAGGTATGGAAGAAGAGATTGACCAGAAAAAACATTACATGCATTTTTACAGTTTTCCTCCCTTTTCGGTAGGCGAATGCAGACCGAATCGAGGACCGGGACGAAGAGAAATCGGGCACGGTGCACTCGGCGAGAGAGCTCTGGAACCGGTTATTCCCTCCAAAGAAGATTTCCCGTACACAATCGTCATGCACACTGAAATAATGAGCAGTGACGGATCGACTTCCATGGCCAGCGTTTGCGGAAGCACTTTGGCCTTAATGGATGCCGGAGTACCGATTAAAAAACCGGTAGCCGGTATTGCCATGGGATTAATGTACGATCCAAGCAAAGATAAATACACGGTTATTAATGACCTTTGCGCTTTGGAAGACTTCTCCGGCTTTATGGACTTCAAAATGGCCGGTACCCGAGATGGGGTAACCGCCATTCAAATGGATATTAAATTAAAAGGTTTGCCGATTGAAGTAATCTATCAAGCAATCGACGATTCAAAAGCTTCTCGTTTTCAAATTTTAGACGCGATGAAGGCCGTTCTTCCCGAATCCAGACCGAATCTCTCCCCCTATGCACCGCGAGTAATTTCAATGCAGATTCCGGTTGACAAGATCAGAGATGTTATCGGCCCCGGCGGAAAGAAAATCAATGAGATAATCGATCAAACCGGTGTCACTATTGATATTGAGCAGAGCGGTTTGGTTCAGATTTCTTCCGAAAACGAGGCCTCCATCGAAAAGGCCATGGCCATTATTCGAAGCATTACGAAAAAAGTGGAGGAAGGAGAGGAATACGAAGGTGAAGTTGTTAAAATTATGGATTTCGGAGCCTTTGTCCGCTTAACCCCGAATCAAGACGGAATGGTTCATATATCTGAGATTAAAAAAGAAAGAATCGCCAGCGTTAGAGACCATCTGAAAGAAGGCGACATTGTCAAAGTTAAAGTTAAAAAAATAGACCCCACCGGCCGCATCAGTTTGACTATGATTTTTTAAGTTAAAAATGCGCAGCGACTCAGTTAAAAGCCAAGAGTTGGAGCAATCCGCTCTTGAGACTTTGCTCTATTTCTGGACCGAAAAAAAACCGCTTTTTTTAGCGGAAATAGATAATTTTTTGCTTGGACAAAAAAGAGCAGAATACAGCCTTTCCGATTTAAAAAACGCACTCGACCATCTCAGAAGAAAAGGAATAATCGAGTCGAAAAAGGGGCTTTATTTGCCCAAGGCAGCGAAAATCTTTCACTGGCTCAGTCAAGCTGACAAAATCAAAGAGGCGCATAAAAAGATTGAGCTCACCGCCCGCAGTCTTTTTTGGCTCTCCATAATCGGCTCTCTGGAAGAAATTTGCATCTGTGGCAGCGTGGCCGGCCGAAACTGTTCTCCTTCAAGCGATATTGATCTTTTGATTTTGACCGAAAAAAATCGGGTTTGGACCACCCGTTTTTGGCTGACTATATTTTCTTGGCTCTGGGGTAAAAAGAAAAGACCCGGAAAATCAAGAAAAGATCGTTTCTGCCTCAATCATTATCGCGACTCGGACAGTCTGGAATTAGAAAAATCCATGCGAGATCGCTATTCGGCCAAAGAATATTTTCAGATGATTCGGCTCCTCAGCAAAAATCACCCCTGCAATTTCCTGAAAAAAAACAAGCTTTGGGCCGATAATTTCTTGATCCACTTTAATTTTAACAAACCGGCGCTTTTTGAAACAAAAAATACTCTCGGCGATTTTTTCTTCTCCAAGCGTTTAGGAGATCAACTCGAAAATTTTTTTAAGTTTCTTCAGCTCGGAAAAATAACTCAATCGAAGAACAAAATCAAAAAGGGATTGGACAGAAGCAGAATTATATTGGAAAATGGGGTGATAATGTTTCATCTTAATCCCAAGGCCCCATCGATTGAGAGAAAGTTTTACCGTTTAAAAAATAAATTTTTTGCTAAAAATGAATAATCCATTGCCCCCGGAAGAAGAAAATTCGGCCATAGATTTCGTTACCATGCCGGCCAAGAAGAAAGAAGATCGGCTGCTGGACAGCACTCTTCGACCAAGAACTTTCGAAGACTATATCGGCCAAAAGAAAGTCAAAGAAAGTCTCTCCATCATAATGGAAGCGACTAAGCTCCGTTCCGAACCGCTGGAGCATCTTCTGTTTTACGGTCCGGCCGGTCTGGGAAAAACCACTCTGGCCCACATCATAACTTATGAAATGCGCAGTAAATTAAAGATAACTTCCGGCCCGGCGCTGGAGAGAACCGGCGATTTGGCCTCGCTTTTGACCAACCTTGAAGACGGAGATATTCTTTTTATCGATGAGATTCACCGTCTGAATCGCACCATTGAGGAGGCTCTTTACCCCGCCATGGAAGATTTTCGTTTTGATATTGTTGTCGGTAAGGGACCGTCCGCTCAAGTTTTGGAGCTGAACTTACCTCGATTCACTCTGATTGGAGCCACCACCCGTATCGGTCTGCTCACCAACCCGATGCGCTCTCGCTTTGGCGGGCTTTTCAGGTTGGATCTTTATTCAACAGATGAAATTGAGGAAATCATTAAACGTTCCGCCAGCCTACTTAAAATACCCGTCGAATCGGCCGGCGCCAATGTCATCGCTCGCTGCAGTCGACACAATCCTCGAGTGGCCAACCGACTCCTCAAAAGAGTAAGGGATTTCGCCGAAGTCAGAGGCGGCGGTATCATAACGGAAAAAATCGCCAACCAAGCCTTGAAGATTTTGGAAATAGACGATATCGGATTGGAAAAACTTGATCGTCGAATTCTCAAAGTTATCATCGAAAAATTCAATGGCGGACCGGTAGGCATTCAAACTTTGGCCGCCGCGGTCGGAGACGAAGAGGACACTTTGGTTGATGTTTACGAACCTTATTTGATGGAATTAGGCTTTTTAGCCCGTACTCCGCGCGGACGAATCGTCACCCCGGCCGGTTACCGCCATCTGGGAATGGTCTGCGACCCATCATAGTCCGAACTATTTGTGACTCTGAAAATAAAGTGAGAAAATAAAATCACAATTCGAGTGTTTAGAAAATAAAATAAATGTTCAAAAAAACCCCGAATAAAATTCTTCCCGGTATGACTCTGGTTGAGTTGATTGTCACCACCGCTATCTTTGTTTTGGCCATGACCGGAGTTTCCTATCTGGCCTTTGCCGGCTTTCGTTACTATCAATTCACCATCAACCAAGGTCAGATCTTGGAGGAAATTCAAAAAAGCGTGACTCCGATGACCAGGGAGATTCGGGAAATGCGCCAAGCCGACTCGGGCGCTTTTGCCATCGAGCTCGCCGAATCAAATCAGCTCGTATATTTTGCCAATATTGACGATTCGATAGACGCAGAGAGGATCGACTACTACAGAAACGGTGATTGCTTGGTGAAGGGGATTACTAAACCCACCGGCAGTCCGCCTCGATATCTTGACGAAAACGAACAAACCGCTAATATAACTTGTAATGTGGCTAATGCGACCGGCGAACCGATTTTTACTTACTACAATGATTATCCGGCTCTGACTAATCCGCTTTCCGTCCCGGCCCAAGTCCATCAGGTGAAAATAGTCGGACTTTTTTTGCGTATTGAATCAACCGGTAGTAACCCGATTCCGAAAAGTAAAGTGTTTTCGGAGTACATACGTCCTCGCAACATCAACAAAGAAGAAGAAAACTGATTTTTAATTTTTTAACATGGCTCTCCAGGTGGGTATCGTGGGTTTACCCAATGTCGGTAAATCAACCCTTTTTTCCGCTCTGACTAAAAATGATATTGAAATCAACAATTATCCGTTTTGCACCATTAAACCGAATGTCGGCGTTGCTCCCGTTGCCGATGAACGTCTCGACGCCCTCTGGAGTCTTTTTCCGGAGAGTAAAAAAATTAACGCCATTCAAGAGTTCGTTGACATCGCCGGTCTGGTTAAGAACGCTCACCAAGGAGAAGGCTTGGGCAATCAATTTCTTTCAAATATCCGCAATGTCGATATGGTGCTTGAAGTGGTTCGCGCTTTTCCCGGAGACGACATTAAACACGTCGAAGACAGTCTCGACCCGCTGAGAGATATCGGAATCATCAAATCAGAACTGATTCTTTCCGATCTGGAGATTCTGACCAAAAGAAAAGAGAAGTTAACCAAACTCAAGAGATCTCCCGGTAAAGAAGGACTGGAAGCCGCCATTGAATGGGACATTTTGGAAATATTCGAAAAAAATCTCAACGAAGAAAAATGGCTCCATCCCTTACCGGAAATGCCGGAAAAATTAGCCGCCAAAGCCAAAGAGGTTAGCCGAAATTTCTCTCTTATTTCAACGAAACCTTTGCTTTACGCCATTAATATTCTTGAAGATCAAGATCGACAGAGCTTAAAAACCGATCTGGCCAAAATAAATCTGCATGAAGATGATTACGTCTTTATTGACGCTAAATTGGAAAAAGAGCTGGACGAGATGACCGATGAAGAAAAAAAAGAGTTGGGATTAAAAAGCGATCTGGATAATCTGGTTCGTCAGTCTTACAAGAAGCTTGATTTACTGACGTTCCTCACTTCGGGAGAAAAAGAAACCCGAGCCTGGACCACTCCGGCCGAGTCATCCGCTCCCCGAGCCGCCTCCGTCATTCATTCGGATTTCGAAAAATATTTTCTTTTCGCCAATATTATAAACTGGCAAAAGCTGATTGAATCGGGGGGCTGGAAAAAGGCCAGGGATATCGGAGCGGTCAGAAGAGAGGGAAAAGATTATGTTATGCAGGAAGGCGATGTGGTTGAATTTATTATCGGCAAAAGATAAATTTTTCCATCTTAAAAAAATTTGATCTGAAAGCAAAAATCACCCCCTCGAGGGTGATTTTAATTTGTTGCGGGGGCAGGACTCGAACCTGCAACCTCGAGGTTATGGGCCTCGCAAGCTACCATTGCTCCACCCCGCGGTGGATGAATCTTATCTCAGTCAATATTGACGACAAAAAACGGTTTTGTAAAGTTTTAGCGCAGCGAAGAGTTAGTAAATATTAACCCAAACAAGCTGCTTGTCGTAATCAAAAAGAAAATCAAGAACATATCTTCGACCTCCAAAATTATGATAAAGACCGAATTGACCAATCGCTTTTTTATCGTCCTGGACCAAAGGAGAATCTTCCTTGGCCAAGCTGGCCGTATCTAAGAATTTACTTAAAAGCGGATCAATATCCGACGGTTTGAATTTGTTTTTCATTACATACTGAAAAGTGAAAGGAGTGTTGTGCAGTTGACCGGTTTCGATAATTTTGCTTCCCCCGAATACTTTCTTAAAATTTGCCTTTAGGTACCGATCGATTTCCGAAGCCGTTTCCAGCTCTATCACCGACTCTTTGGCGTCGGAAAAATCGGGATTAAGATTTTCATCTTTATTTCCAACCACCTCTTCTATTTTTTCCTTACCGTTATTAAAAAAGCCGACGACTCCCTTTCTAGTCTCTTCAAAAGAACAGCCGCTCAAAAAAAGGCCTGAGATCGCTAAGGAAAACCCGGCAAAAAAATATCTTTTCAACATTTAAATTAAATTAGGCTTTTATTTTTAACTTTGACAATCAAATAAAGAAAGCTATCATTAAATTGATTACTATTTAAAAAATAACATAAATAAATGGAAACAAAAAAAGTTTTGTTGGTGGAGGACGAACAAGTTTTGGCCGACGTGTTGGAAGCAAAACTGAAAAAAGCCGGCTACGAAACCAGCGTAGCTTACGATGGGGAGGACGGATTAGGCAAAATCAGAAGTCTAAAACCCGACTTGGTGCTTTTGGACATTGTGCTGCCCAAGATTAACGGCTACGAAGTCTTGGAAACCATGAAAGCGGAAGGGAACAGTACCCCGGTCATCATTATTTCCAATTCCGGTCAACCGGTGGAGATTGATCGTACTAAAGCATTGGGCGCCGTCGATTTTCTGGTTAAAACTCAGTTTGACCCGGAAGAGTTGATTGATAAAGTCAATAATTATCTTCAGAGTCAAAGCCCTTCTCAGCCGACCGCACCTACAGAAACGCCTGCCACTCCGACCCAACCGGCCACACCGGTCGAAGCTGAAACCGCCCCAGCCCAACCGGCCACACCGGTCGAGCCCACCCCCGCCCCAACCCAGCCGACTACGCCCTCCGCTCCAACCCAAGTTGTCGGCGGCGGTGAAAAAATAAAAATTCTCTTGGTTGAGGACGATAAATTTTTGAGAGATATTTGCGGTACCAAACTGGCCAAAGAAGGATTCGAAGTGATTGAAGCCATTGACGGCGGAGAGGTGCTCCCTAAAATTGAAACTCACAAACCCAACGTTGTTTTACTGGACATAGTCCTGCCTTCCGCTAACGGGTTTGAAATTCTTTCCCAAATAAAAGGTCATCAAGACCCTGCAGTCGCCAAGACTACCGTTTTGATGCTTTCGAACTTGGGACAGGAAGATGACGTCAAAAAAGCCATCAGTCTGGGGGCCAGCGACTACTTAATAAAATCGAATTTCACCACCCAAGAAATCACCGATAAAATTAAAAAAACTCTAAATATTTAATTTATGGGATTAAAGTTCATTGCCAAAATCGGTTTTTTGCTTTTGGTGATTTTTCTGGTAGGAAGGTTTCTGGGATTGAAAGTTATCGAAACCGATTCCCAAAATCCGGTTCTAAAATTCAAGGACGCCGAAGGCAATTTTAAGATTGAGATCAGAGAGCCGGAAAAAACTCAGTTGAAAGAATTGACCAGACAAATAAAAGGTTTGATTTATAAAGAAGCAACCGAGCACAATCCATCGGGCGATATGTTGCCGGATCAAATAGACAATCGCGTCATCGAGGAAGTAAAGGAACGCGTCAATTAATAAGTTCAAATCCCGTTAAGGAAATAAATACTTTCATGAAAGAAAAGGAAAATAAGAGCTTTATTGTTTCTGCCGACGATTTCGGGAAGAATCAAGAAATCAATAAAAATATCCTAGAGCTCATCCACCTGGATAAAATCGATCGGGTGGAAGTTTTTGTTGAGGGAAAATTCTCACCTTTGCAAATAGAGAAACTGAAGCGATCAAAAGTCAAGCTGGACATTCACCTAACGGCCGGGGATTTTAAAAATGAAAGAACCGGAATATTTTTGCGTCTCACCCTTTTTTTAACGCGCCTTTGTGGAGTTTATTCTCCCTCAAAAATAGAACTGGAATGGCAAAATCAAATTAACAAATTCCAGAAAATTTTCGACCAAAGACCTGACGGAATCAGTTCTCATGAACATGTTCACTATTTCCCGCCCTATTTAAAGGCAATCACTCGATTAGCCGAAAAAAATCAGATTAAATTTATTCGCTACGGTAAGAAAGGCACTCTGACGAGAACAAACCCAATCAGTTTTATTCTCAATTCTTTAATCAAGCCGACCATTGTCGAGAATTTAGAAACGACCGACTATTTGCTGAGTTTGGATTGGCTAAAGAACAAAAAGCAAGTTCAAACCATCGTTCCGAATGGCAATACTACTGAACTCGTCTGCCACTTCGATCGAATCGAAGAATATCAAACAATCAAGAATCTCTAACTGAATCTTCTTTTCTGATAATACTTTTTGGCTAGCTCAGAAGTCAGAAAGTAAATGAAAACAATCAGAACAATAAAAATCAAATCAGAGTTTTTAATCGGTGTTAGATTGAACAAGTCTCGACCAACAGCTGAATAGGGAAGAGCCAAAGCTAAAAACACGGTCACGGCTGAAGCAGTCAGAAGTCCTTTCCCGGGAACTTCCGCTTCAAAAAAAGATCGGCTGCGCAAAACAAAAATAAGAGCCACTTGGCTTAATATGGAAAACATAAACCAAGCCGATTGAACAGTGGAGGTGTTTTGGTGGCCAAAAGACCAAAATGTTATCAGACCGAAAATAAAATTTATTAGCGTCATCAGAATAACCAAAGAAACTGATTGGCTCAGATCAAAGGTCGCCGGCTTCTTAAGATCGGGTTTTTCGGCCTTGTCCGCCGCCAAAAAAACCAGTGTCATATCGGAAATCAAGTTAATCAACAATATTTGGATTGGCATAATCGGCGATTGATGAAAGAAAAAGGACAGGAGAGCAATACTGGAAAAATTACCGAAATTCGCCGAGAGAGCGGCTTTTGTATATTTATTCAAATTAACGAAAATTTTTCGACCCTCCTTGATTCCTTCCACAATCACCCGCAAATCTTTCCTTAAAAGTAAAACATCGGCCGCATTCCGGGTAATCCCCGCCGCTTCTGAAACGGCCAGCCCGACGTTGGCTCTTTCCATGGCCAAGCAATCATTTACTCCCTCTCCCAAGAACCCCACTCTTTTTTCTTTTCTCAAGACTTCGATAATTCTTATTTTTAATCCCGGAGAAAGTCGTGCGAAAACCGAATTTTCGATACAAGCCTTTTTGAATCGAGTCTCGGACAGGTTTTCCAAAGCTTCTCGACTGATAACTTTTGTCCTTTTTGATTTTAGAATACCCACTTCTTCCGCAATTTTTGAAGCTGCCAAGTCCGAATCGCCGCTTAAAATTTTA
>CAIUEV010000132.1 GCA_903898335.1 uncultured bacterium
GAACGGCCGAACAAATCAAAGCTGATTATGAAGCGACTAAATAGAGTTTATCTAAAAAACAGTCAGTCTGAAATATAATTTTTTTCTCTTGTTTCTCAAATATTTTTCTTGAATTAACTATAAAAAATTCCCATATAATTTTCTTAAAGACAATAAAAATCCCCGGCCTACCGGGGATTTTCAGTTATTTTAACTCTAAAAAATTGGTGTTTTTCTATTTTCCTTCTTTGTGAGGGGTGTGTTTGCGGCAGGAAGGGCAAAATTTAGCCAGCTCAAGTTTCTCTTTGTGCTGTTTTTTATTCTTTCTGACTCGGTAATTGACTTTCTTGCAGACAGTGCAAGAGAGTTTAACATAGTTATCGGCGATTCTAGACATAAGATAAATTTATAAATTTAGATTTGGTAGGTGCAGAGGGGTTCGAACCCCCGACCAATGGCTTAAAAGGCCACTGCTCTACCAACTGAGCTATGCACCCGAAACAAAGAACTGACCCAAAAGATTGAGCCTTTTTACCCTTATAGCTAATAAGAATATTTGATTTTTGTCAAAAAGATAGGAGAAAAAGCGTCTGCAAAAATCTTTATTTTTTCGTTATTTCCGCCTAAAATAGTCCTATGCAAAAAAAGATTGAAAAAAAACTGAAGGTAGTGACGATAACCGGTGGCAACGGGGGATTTTCTTTGCTTCGAGGTCTAAAAAAATTTGATTGGGACTTGGAAGCGATTGTCCCAATGACTGATGACGGAGGCTCAACAGGCAGATTGCGGCGTGAGCTAGGGGTCTTGCCTCCGGGAGATGTTCGCTATTGTCTTTCGGCCATGTCTAACTTGCCAGGAGATTGGGAAAAAGTACTTAACTATCGCTTTGAGAGCGGCGGCCTTAAGGGCCACACTATCGGTAACTTGATGCTGGCCTCATTGGAAAAATTCAAGGGTGATTTCATCGAGGCGGTGAAAGAAATGGAGAAACTACTATCCGTTAAAGGAAAAATCATTCCTTCCTCTCTGAACAATACTCAATTGAAAGCCAGACTGGGCAATAAAAAGATTTTGAGCGGTCAGCACTTGATCAATACTAGTCCTCTGATTGAAAAATTCGGAATTAAAAAAATATTTATTTCTCCTCGACCCAAAGTTAATCCGAGGGCGGTAAAAGCAATAATGACAGCCGATATCGTTTCGATTGGGCCGGGCAATTTCTATTGCAGTATTCTTCCCAACCTGGCTATTCCGGAAATCAACGAGGCAATAAAAAAAACCAAAGCGCTGGTGGTTTTTAATTGTAATCTGGTTAATCGAGTCGACCAGACAATCGGCTTTGATTTGGATGATTATGTTTCCTTGGTGCATCGTTATTTGAAATATGATAGAATAAACGTGGCTACGGTAAACAAAACTTTACCGATTGGCTGTTGTTCCTATGATTTGGTTACATTTAAACCGGAGAAAAATCCACAAAGAAAATATAAAGTTTATCGTTTTGATTTGGTTGATAAAGAGGCGTCTAAATTCTCCAGTTCAGATGAAATAGCCTACCTTAGATCACCTTTCAGGCATGATGGCGAAAAGGTTGGGAAAGCTTTAATTAAGATTTTTAAACAATTTAAATAGTATAAACTTATGCAACAAATATCACCCACCCGTTTTCAAATAGAGGAAAAGGTCAAGCTCCCGATAATTTTCAATCTGTCCGAGTCATTGATGCCGGCTGAAGACGCACTGGAGCAGTTGAGAGGTCTGGCTAACACTGATTCGGTTTTTCATCATGTGGCGGTGTTATCTGATGTTCACACCAAGAAAGGCAGAAAATGTCCTACCGGAGTAGCGGTGGCCGCCAACAAGATTTTACCTCAGATTATGGACACGGCGCCGAACTGCGGAATGCGAATGTTCTCAACGTCTCTTTCGGCTTCCGATCTAAGCAAAGAGGATATTGATAGAGTTTTCAAAGAACTGGTTAAAGAAGTACCGACCGAAACATTTTTCGGCGCCCCGATTGATTTTCAGACAGTTTACGATATCTGTCGTTTAGGCTCCAAAGGATTAGTTCAAAGAATGGGTAAAAAATATGATTTTCTATCGAATGAAGCGGAAAATACTTTTGAGGGCGGGAATGAGTTTAGGGAAGATGAGATACCCTCGGAAAGAGAGATTGAATCGGTTATTCCCAAAGTATTTTTAAAAATGGCTCAATATAGGCTCGGAGTTTTGGGGATGGCGGGCAATCATTTTCTAGACTTAATGAAAGTGGACGAGATTCGTGATGAAAAGAAAGCGGCCGCAATGGGGCTTAAAAAAGACCAGCTGGTATTTTTTATGCACACCGGATCGGGTATTCTCGGTCAATATGCCAGTTATTTTTATACTCCCAAAACAGAGGAGCACTTTTTAACCAAGGTACTGGTTAATCTGGGGCGGATGACGATTAGAAAAGATTTTCTCACATCTCAAGACATCAAGCAGATTCAGCGCGATTCTCTCGAATTCAGAAAAAAGCCGGAATTCTATCAGATTGATCCGGAATCAAAGTTGGGTAAAGCTTATTATCTGGCACATCGGGCGGCCGGTAATTTCGGTTATGCCAATCGAGCAATTTTATCCGCCAAAATAAAAAGAACGGTTGAGAAAGAGCTGGCTGAAAAAATCGATTGGAATTTAATTTATGATATGGGTCACATCGGTGTTAGAAGAGAGAATCATTTTGGAGAAGAGGTCTGGGTCCATCGAAACGGTGTCAGCCGTGCCAATGGGCCGATTAAGATGAGAAATCATCCGATTTTTTCACAGACCGGCGAACCTTGTTTTTTCGCCGGTTCAATGACCACACCCAGCTATCTGGCGGTTGGAACAAATGAAAATGATATAACTTTCTTTTCAGCCAGCCATGGGGCGGGAAAAACCAAAAATGTTCCGGGAGAAATTAATAAAAAGCAGTTGATGGAAAAAGTTTCATCCCAAGGGGTTGGTCTTTACAATGCTAAATCCAGTGGTGTAGTCAAACAATACAGTGATTTTTACAAAGACATTAATGAAGCAATGGCCGGTATAGAAGCAAATAAAATCGCCACTGCGGTTGCGAAGCTCTCGCCATTGGCTGTTTTGATGGCCTAAGCTTGCCTAATTACCGATAATATTCGAAAAGAGACTTCCGGATTCCGGGAAAATTATTTCCTTAAGTTTTTTATTTTCTTTGTTATCTCCCTCTGTGAACCAAAGTTTTTTCTCCCCGCCGTCATAATTGAAGTCAAATATTTCTTTCTCGTTTTTCAAAAAAATAGGCATGTTGCGGCCTTCGCGACCATCCAGCTCAACCAAGATAATCTCTTTTTTGCCGGAAACAAAAATATTTTGATAGTCGTAGAACCACTGGATTTTATCAATCTTTTCTTTACCGGAATAGACAATTTCTTTTTCGCCGGCTAAGTGTTTGGGCTGAACTTCCCAATCGCGAACGAAATAAACGATGGCTTCATTCTCTGTTTTAAAAAGCAGCTTTTTCCCGTCATCCGAAAAATAAATATCTGTAACATCGTTTCCTATTTTAGTTATTGGCCCGACGTTATTCTCTTTGAATCGGGTTTCGTCCCAGAGAAAAAGTCGCTTTTCCCCGTCCAAGATAGCCAATAGTTTGTCTCCGTAAGCGAAAATTTGATATTTCAGTTGAGATTTCATCTCGGTGGCAAAGTCTATTTCCTTTACCAAGTTGCCGGTTAAACTCATGATTCGAATTTTTCTGTCGTTGGCGGATATGGAGCAAATATAGCTGCCGCAGAAAGCAAAACCGTCGCTATTGTCGGCGACGGAAGTCGAAGCGATTAAATTATTCAACTTGCTGTTATCGTTTAAGTTCGCGTTGGCTGTTTTTCTTTGAATCGAGTTTTTATTCTCATTAATATTGGAATTATCGTTTGAGTTCAAGTTTAAATTTTCATTGATGTTTGCTAGCGCCTTTGCGCTGGCGAGAGAGGCAATATCTTTTAAGCGAAAACTCAAAATGCTACCTTCGCTTAAAACATAGAGATCGCCACCATCATCCCAGGTGTAGTAAAGAGGAGCGCTGTTTATTTTCTTGGTCTCTTTTTCCGTAGCCGATTTGGGGGTTACTTCTTCTGAGATTTCGTTCTCTGTCTGGGGTAATATCTCCGCTAAATCAATTAAAGGATCGGCTAATTTTTCTGTTTGAAGAAGGGAAATCTTTTCTTCCTCACCCTTTTTAAAGGAAAAAATCAGCCAGTTATTGTTGTTTGACCATTTGATTTCTCCCGCCTCAAGCGGGAATCTCTCGTTAGCGGTCTCTTTTTTTATCATATGATCGCCGCTGTCGTCTCTTACATAAAAGGCGAGAAATTCTTCTTCTTTGCTGAAATAGGCCAGTTTACTCTTGTCGGAACTAAAAGCGCTTTTGGCGACGGATTTTTCCAATACCTCTTTTGGACTTGGGTTGTTTGGGGCCAAACTGACATTCCAAAACTCCGTGGCGATACCCGATCGCACTCGTGTTTTTTTGATCCAGTCTTGATAACCGTCTTTACTGACCTTTATTTCGTACTCTCCCGGCTTGAGACCGTTTATATTTATCGATTGATTGATAATATCGATTTGTTTTTTGGCCAATGGTTCGCCGTCAACAAAAACATTAACGTCAAAAGGTGTTGGCTTCAGAACAACTGTTCCGGAGTAAATGAAGATTCCGACCTTGGGGTCGAAACGATAGCCAAGAGAGTAGAAAATTATGACCGGAGCCACCAGACCCAGTGTGATTAAAAAGATCATAAAAACCAGAACTTTTCGACTCACAAGAAGCTTGATGCCTTTTTTGGCTTTTTTCATGCTAAGAGTAATGATTAAATTAATTTTATTTTACTCGGCGCGTTCAACATACTTGAACTCTTCCGTGTTGACTCGAAGCAAATCGCCTTCTTTGATGAAAAGAGGGACTGACAAGCTTAGGCCGGTTTCAAGTTTAACTTGTTTGCTGCCACCATCGGCCGTGTTGCCTTTGAGGGCGGGAGGAGCCTCCACTACACGTAATTCCATCTTAATCGGTAAATCGACGTTGATGGGATTGCCATTAAACATCAGAATATTGACGGTAACACCTTCTTTAAGAAAAAATATTTTATCTCCCAATTGGTTTTTATCAAGAGAGAATTGCTCGTAAGTACTTTCATCCATGAAGTAATAAGAGCTGCCTTCCGAATAAAGAAACTGAGCCTTGTTTAGGGTCGTCTCAATCTCTTTAATGGCCTCACTTCCTTGAAAAGTTTGACTGACGACGCTACCGGTAGCCAAATTTTTTATTTTGGTGCGTAAAACGGCGCCACCACGACCGATTTTGCTGTGTTCTCGATAAACAACTTCGTACGGTTGGCCTTCGAATTCAATCTTAGTTCCAACTTTAACCTCATTCAAGCTCAACATCGAATTGACTTAAAACTTATTTTCAAAACTTGCTTCGATTCTATTATATTTATTCTCTCCGTTCAAGAGCCTTCTTTATGGTTAGCGGGTCGCCATAACTGATCATGTCTCCGCCATGAAATCCTCGGCCGAGACGAGAAATTTTCAAAGCGGGGAAGAGGGGCAAAATTATTTCCTTTACCAGCTGGGCGGTAGCCTCGCCGGAAGAGGTAAAATCAGTGGCCAGAATAAGTTCTTTAACCGAATCTTCTTTGATGGATTTTTTTAAATTTTCGAGTCGAGCCTGAATGCTTTTGATTTTTTTTACATTGTGGTGGCCGGAGACTTCCTCGCCCAGAACAAAATAATTTCCCTTGAAATCGGAACTTTTTTCGATGATGTCAACGGTGAAAGGGGAGACGGTTAAGCAAATGATTTCTTTGTCCCGGTCGGCGTCTCGGCAAAAATGGCAAAGCTCCTCATTAGCGAAGTAAAAACATCGGCTGCAAAATCCAAAATCGGTAAAATCTGTCCATTCTTCGAGGAATTTTTTTCGATCTTCTTTGGGTTTTTTCCACCACCATTCAATAAATCGCTCCGCACCTTTTTCAGAAAAGGCGGGAGTTTTGGAAAGTATTTGAACTAATTGGTTTATTGATCGCGAAGAATTATCCATTTGAAAATTTTTACTGAAATTTATGTTTTTTCAATCTTTTTCCATGATAGAACAAAAATATTCTAAATGTCGAAAAAATCTATATTCAGCTTAATCGGACTTTGACAACCC
>CAIUEV010000133.1 GCA_903898335.1 uncultured bacterium
CACCCTGATCGGATGAACGGCTATATTTTACTTGTCTTTCGTTAGTCGGACGGCCGGCGTCGATACCGTACCAAACAGCGTGCAAGACACCGTCCGCATCAATCGCCAAAGAGGGGACTCTCTGGTCATCGCCCGCCTCAACGGCACTGATCGGCCGATCGACATACTCAAAAAAATATTTACTTCCACTTAATTTAGCATGGGCAACAAAAATTTGATAACGACCATTGAATTTTTTTCTGTAAGCCAAATAAAATCCACCTTGACCGTCGGCAACAACTTTTCGTTGACCCGAGTAGCCCAAAGCTCGATAATCTTCACTGGAATCAACATTCCAAGATCCGGAGGGCGAATTTACTTTTTTCTCCGCCTCAACTTGATTTTCGTTCTTGTTCTTATTTTCTTGGCTAACAACTTTCTCGTCGGTTGAGAAAAAACCGGCTCGATAAATCAAAAAAGTCCCCAGGCAAATGAAAATAGCCACTACAAAATTTCGAGTAAAAATCTTTTTCATTTGTTTATCTGAAATTATGATCTTTAGTTTCTTCCGTCACTAAAATATCTTTGCGGTTTTCTTCCGGTCTTAAATTGGATTGAAAATAATTCAGATCCGAGTCTTTAACCACTATTCCCGCCCGATTGTTTTTTACTTTGTTTTCGAAAAAATAGTTTTTACCGGTTCCACCGTAGAGATAGATCCCTCGATTATTTTCATTAAAAACATTGTTCCAAACTAAATTTTCCGCCGAATGCATGTTTAATCTAATGCCGCTTTTGCTATTATTAATGATTCTATTCCCGGCAATATAGTTGTTGTAGGAGTCATAAACCGCTATTCCGTCAGCATTGTTTCGGGTCAAGTTCTCAACCACCAAGTTATTGTTTGATTGTCTGTCCATCATTATACCATGCAGCCGGTTGTCTCGCGAAACATTTTTGCGAATAATATTGTTAAAGCACCGTTTGGAAATAATTATACCATGATTTCCATTATTATGGACTCGATTGTTCTCGATCAAAAGGTTATTCGAGTCGTCATGCGGGTCCAGCCCGTATTCATCATTCTCGTAAACTTCGTTCTCGGTAATCTCAAGACCCGTCGCTCCGTATGAATAGAGCCCGAAGTAATTATGATGAATCTTATTTCTTCTGGCCACGCCGGTAGTCAGGCTGTTTCTGAAGGATCCGTTTTCTATTTTCCAAGAAACACCGTAAGATCCGCCAAAAAGCCCGCCCCGCTTCTCCCCTCCGGCCGATCCCAAGTAAGATATCTCCGAATCCAGAATATCCATTCTGCCGCTGCCTTTGGCCGTAATATACGCCCGGCCGTCTTTGTTGTCCGTGTCGGGAGCATTGTTTTTTTCCGACCAAGAGCTAATATCAGTTTCCTGAATCAAAATATTTCCATTCTCTGAACGAATCCAGACCGCCCTTTCAGGCTCGCTCAGAAGTTTTAGTTTTTTAACTTCGTCACCCGTCAAAATCAGGGTCGTCTCCGCATCCAGATATAAATTGGCGCGCAAAATCCATTCCATCGGCGCCGTCTCCTCCAGAACGAATCTCTGGTTCAGAGGCAATGCATTTCTGATTTTTAAAGGCGTTAAAACACTGCCTTTACCGACAACATTAATGGTGTTGGTCAAAGAATCGTAAGTTATTTTTTGTAACGTTGTCGGGACGCTGGTTATTTTTCTGTCGATCGGAGTTCTCAATTCTTCGAACGGAATTTTTATTTGCTGACCCCAAAAACCGAGACCGGGCGAAACAGCGAAGGGTTCATTGACAAGCTGAATTACCGCTTGACTCTTCAAATTGAATTTTCTCGTCACGCTTTCAAGCGTTTCTCCTCTTTTCAATCGATAGTAGGCGAATTTTTCTCTCGAAGTTCCGTCCAATATCTCCTGTCGAATATTTTTAATCGGATGGTTCGGCTGATTCAGATATTCGGCTTCGGTCAATTCTTTTTCGAAAGTAGCCCCTTTGGGATCAGCCTGTCTTTTTTCTTCCTGTTGTTTTTTCTTTTGCTCTTGAGCGATTTTTTTAGCCTCAGCCAGCTTGATTCTGCTTTCTTGATAGGAAATACCTCCCCAAAGCATCAGGGCGGGAAACATTAGCGTAACCAAAACCGAAAAACCTTCTTTTAACATCAAAAAGCTGCTTTCTCGCAGCCGGTCTTTGCTCCAGCGGGTAATCCAGCCCTGCTGATTCAGTGTCACTAAAGCGTAAATCTTAACCAGAGCTTCCAAATAGCTAAACAAAATATAGGCCGGCAAAATCGTCACCGTCCGGAAATCTTCTCTAAAATAAGGAATCAGTTTGACAAAACGGCTAAAAAGCAACCAACCGATGAAGATCAGAACAGCTCTGTAATGTCCATAGACCAGCGCCGTCACCAAAAAAACCGGCCCCAGAAGTAAAGTGAATGGCGGAAAAAGCCGATCCAGCAAATAAAGGGCCAAAAATTTTTCTCTCTTCCAGACCCAACGACTGCCGATAGTCTTTAAATCTGAGCGCCAGCTGTTTCGCGACCAACGTAGACGTTGCTTCAGATAAAAAGACAGTTCGTCCGATCCGCTCGTAAAAACTCTGATATTGCCCAAATAGCGACACTTCCAGCCTTCCGATTGCACCAAACTGGTCAGGCGTTTGTCGTCACCACTAATCACTTTTTTACCCCAAAAAGTTTCCTTAATCAGCTTGTCCGTCAAATTAATAATCGCTTTGCGCCTGTAAACAGCCGTACGGCCGGAAAGCACCGTAAAAGCGTTACCGACCACCGCCAGAAAGGGGAATTCATTCAAAAAACGCAAACTCAGATGCATCTTGAAGATTTTTTTAGCGAAAGTGTCCGCCTTCAACATATCCTGTCTGATAGCCACCCCGCCCACCGTCGGGTCGGCAAAAGGCGCCAGCACTCTTGACTTTATACTTTTCTCCCAAACCACATCACTGTCCACCAAGGCCAGAATCTCACTTTTGGAGGCTTTTATTCCGTCCGCCAAGGCCTCTCTTTTTCCCGGAGTATGCGTCACAATCAATTTAGCCCCGCTGAAACCTTTGGCAAATTTTTTAAAAATTCCGATTGACTTTTTGTCAGTATAGTCAATTACAGCAATAATTTCATCGACTTTGTTCTGCTTCCACGATTTTAGGGCGGCTTTGAAAAGCTCCGGTTCTTCATTGTAGACGGGAGTAATAATCCCGATTTCGGCATCATAACGACCCTCTGTCGGGCGATAGAAAGTGCCGATTAGTTTTTTGAAAAGCCAAACTCCCCAACGCCAAGCTCCGATTACGCTGATCGGAAGCAAAAACACCAACTCGTAAAGATATTGATCTATTCGATTTATAAACTCCATAAATTTTAATTAGATAATATCACAATTAATTCTGGTTGGTTTCTTTATTCTTTTTTCTCTCAATCATATTATTATTTGAATCTATCACCGAACCGAGGATTAGCATGTCCAGATCGAGGTTTTCTCTGGCCCAGGCTTTGAAAGCCGCGGTGTCTTTCGGCAAGCACATCCCGTTGAAAGGCCCGAAATTTTTTGTTCCGTATTCGGGGTTCCAAGAGGCTTCCGCCGTTTTCACCACCAAGGAAAACATTTTCTCCGTTTCTATCCCCAGTTCTTCCGCCACTTGGCGCATTTCATTGAAAAAAGCGATTTTGGTGGCATTGAAAATATTATGAATATATTTCTGCATTTCCGCCTCCTCCAAGGACATTCGATAAACGGGTGCCTCAAAAGGAGAATACATGCGGTTTAGACGATCAAAAGAACGATCACCCAAAGCTCCGATGGTAATTGCTTTCGGCTTGAGAAAATCTTCTTCCGCCTTCGCCTCCCTCAAATATTCCGGATTCATACAGACTCCGAAATTCTTACCCGCCTTTAATCCGGAATTCTCCTCAATAATGGGAGTCAGCACGTTGCGACTGGTTCCGGGGGGTAAAGTGCTGCGAAAAACGACGACAGAGTAATTGGTTTTTTTCGCCATCGCTTTGCCCAAAGAAGCGGTAGCCGCTTTAATGTAATCCAGATTTATTTTACCGTTTTCCGTCGGAGTGGAGACAGAGAGAAAGAAAATTTCGATATCTTCAATCTTCTCCGCCAAATTATCCATTTCGACCGCTTCAAAGCCTTTTTGGCTTAATTGAAGCAACGTTTTCAGGTTAACATCGGCGAAAATCACTTGATGCCCCTTAGCGATCAACCCTTTACCGGAAGCTTGTCCCACCACACCGCTGCCAATAATTGCGACTTTACTCATTGTTTTCTATTTAATTTTTAAGGAAATCTTTCCATTAAATAGAACTTTAATTTTATTGGCAAGAAATTACTTTTTGAGTGGAAGCGTACTTACCGAAAAAGATTTTTTCACCGTTGGAATCAAAAGTATTGCCGCAAATTTCTTTCTGCGGCTTCCTTTCGATTTTTATCGCACCGGCACGATTATTTCTTAATATATTGTTTCTGACGGTATTTTTAGTCCCGTCTTTGAAGCTGTCTCCACCCAACCTGACTCCGGCGCCCAAATTGTCGTAAACTTCATTATCTCGAAAAATATTACTGTTGCCGCGTGAATCCAGTCCGCCCGACTCCGGATCTTTCTGGCCGGTGCAACGATTTCTTTCCACCAGATTCCCCGAAGACCCCTCTTTTATGTCCACACATTCATTGCCGTTGGTTTCAAAATAATTATCGTGAATCCAGTTTTTATTTGATTTATCGATGCCTTTGGAAGGATTTTTACCGTCTTTTCTCTGTTCCGGCGCCGTTCCGATATAAAGACCTTCGCCGTTTTTCCCGCCGTCCTTAAAGACAAAATCGTGGATTCCGCAATCCCTGACCGTGTTGTTCGAAAACTCGGCTCCCTGAACATAATAACGAAAACGGACGCACTCTCCACCGGCATTTTTGATTTCCATATTCGATATTTTCAAACCTTTAAGCGCCTTTTTCGGCTTTTTGCCAAGCACATAAATCAGTTTATCCGCAAAATCGTCCTGTTTTTTGCCCTCCTTGCGTTTTCCATCAATCGTAAAACCGCTGAGACGAATGTAACTGTGATTGATTTCTACGACTCTATCGGCGTCACCTCCTTTGACAATCGCTTCTTTGGCACCGGTAATTGTAATCGGCTGACTTGACCGACCGTTTCTTACGGTTTTAAAGCTTTCATAATATTCTCCCGACAGAAGGTTAACGGTGTCTCCGGGACGAGCTTCCTTCAAGGCCGTCTGGATTCTTTTAAAGGGAAGACTTTTCTCCTTACCGTTGTTTTTATCGTTACCGGCAGGAGAGACATAATAGTCGGTTCCGGCCGCCGTTACTTCCGATTTCTTCAGCTTAATGCCAAAAAAGGAAGAAAGGGTAAAAAGTCCGGCCAACACGAGAATCACCAACAGAGAAATATTTATCTTGTCACGCATATTTTTGATTTAATATAATTTCTTTAATTGTAACATAAAAAGGAAAAAGCAGAAAATGAAAAAAATAATTTGTGGTTTGGTAATTTTTCTTTTAAAATAAAAGTGTTTCTATTTGTTAAATAATACAAAAATCCTAGATGATTCCCGGAAAAAGAGGTTTTTCATTGCTTCCGGTTTTGATTATTTTGGCCTCCGTTCTCATTGGAACGGGGTCGGTTTTGGTTTTACGGAATTCTTCAACCCCCTCCCCCTTCGGGGACTCCCCCTCAACTGAGGGGGAGAAAAATGCTAATGAGAATATTGATTTTTCCTCCCCTCAGATGAAGGGAGGCCTGCCTGCCG
>CAIUEV010000134.1 GCA_903898335.1 uncultured bacterium
ATTTGCGTGCTGGAAGATAAGGCCGTTAAAGTCGAGCCTGTCAAAAAGGAAGAGCTAGTTGATCAGGTTAAAAATCTGCTTAATTTATAATTTAGAAATATGAACAGCTTAAAAACAATTTTTCTTTTCGGTTTATTGGGTCTTTTTCTCGTATTTTTTGGCCGCATGTTTGGCGGTTCAAACGGCATGTACGGTATGCTGGTAATATCCTTAATAATGAATCTGGGAATGTATTTCTTTTCCGACCGTCTGGCTATTCGCTCCGCCGGCGCTAAAAAAATGAGCCAAAAAAAATATCCCGGAATTTATCGGGCTGTCGAGCAGTTGTCCAAAGAAGCAAAAATCCCGATGCCAAAAATTTACATCAGCGAAATGAGCCAACCGAACGCTTTTGCAACCGGTCGCAATCCCAAGAACTCGGCCGTAGTTTTGACCAAAGGATTAATCGACAACCTCAGCCCCAAAGAAGTAAAAGGCGTCATCGCCCATGAATTGGCACACATTAAAAATAGAGATATTTTGTTGGCGACAGTGGCGGCCGTCATTGCTTCGACGGTGTTTGCAATATCGGATTTTATTCGTTTTGGAAGTTTATTCGGATCGTCGGATGAAGACAGAAACCCATTATACGATATCCTAATCGCTATTTTGGCACCTTTGGTGGCCATAATCATCCAAATGGCCATTTCCAGAGAAAGAGAATTTAAAGCCGATGCTACCGGTGCCAATTTCAGTCGGGACCCGGAGGGGCTTGCCTCCGCTCTTGAAAAAATCGAGAATTTGGCTTACCGAACGGAAACACCGGATTTAAATCCGGCTTTCGCCAGTCTTTACATTAGCAATCCTTTCGGCGGCGGAGAAATTTCAGGTTTCATTCAGAAACTCTTTTCCACTCACCCACCGACCCAGGAAAGAGTTGAGAAATTAAGAAAAATGTAGTCTTAAGCTGAAAAATTTATTTCAAAGAAAAACACCCCGATTTTTACTCGAGGTGTTTTTACTATTCGGAGAAAGAAAAATAGCTATTCTTTCTTCTCGTCTTCAGGGGCTTTATTTTCTCCACCTTCTTCCGGTTTAGCTTCCGAATCGGGCGCTGCTCCGTTCTCCGGTTGAGTTGTATTACCGGCTGGTTGATTGGCTTGATACAGAATTTGACCGATCTTTTGAGCCGCTTCACTCAGTTCTTCCGTCGCTTTTTTGATTGCTTCCTTATCACTTCCATCCTTCACTTCTTTCAGAGCCTTAATTTTGGCTTCCACCGGCTCTTTGTCGGCTTCTGTCAGTTTCTCACCCGCTTCTTTCATCGCTTTTTCAGTTGTGAAGATCAAAGTATCGGCAATATTTTTCGCTTCAACCATTTCTTTTTTCTCCTTATCTTCACTGGCGTGTGCTTCAGCATCCTTTCTCATGCGCTCAACTTCTTCTTCGGAAAGACCGGACGAAGCTTCAATCCTGATTGATTGTTCTTTTCCTGTTGCTTTGTCCTTGGCGGTGACATTCAAAATACCACTGGCATCAATGTCAAATTTTACGGCAACTTGAGGCACACCTCTCGGAGCAGGTGGAATGCCATCTAAATGAAATCGACCCAGAGTCTTATTGTCGGCGGCCATCTCTCGCTCTCCCTGCAAAACATGAATTTCGACAGAAGTCTGACTATCGGAAGCCGTTGAAAAAACTTGCTCTTTGGAAGTCGGGATTGTCGTGTTTCTTTCGATAATGGGTGTTCTGATTCCTCCCATCGTTTCAATTCCGAGAGTTAAAGGAGTGACATCCAAAAGGAGCACATCTTTGACATCGCCTCGCAAGACCCCACCTTGGACGGCGGCGCCCAGAGCGACAACCTCATCGGGGTTTAGAGAAACATTGGGCTTTTTACCAAAAAATTCCTCTACTTTTTTCTGCACCAAAGGCATACGGGTTTGTCCTCCCACTAAAATAACTTCGTTGATTTCCTCTTTTTTAATTTTCGCGTCCTCTAACGCCCTCTTGCAGGGTTCTAAAGTTTTGGTGACCAAATCAGAGACCAACTCTTCCAACTTGGCCCGACTGATTTTTAGATTTAAGTGTCTCGGACCGTCAACTCCCATTGTAATGAAGGGTTGATTGATTTCCGTTTCCTGAGCGGTTGAAAGTTCTATTTTCGCCTTCTCCGCGCTTTCTTTAACTCTTTGAAGAGCCATTGAATCCTTGGAAAGATCAATCCCCTCGGTTTTTTTAAATTCGGAAATAATCCAATCGATAATCACTTGGTCAAAATCATCTCCTCCCAGATGAGTGTCACCACTGGTTGATTTGACTTCGACTGATTTATCTTCTCCACCTCCAACGACTTCCAAGACTGAAACGTCAAAAGTTCCACCGCCTAAATCGTAAACGATAATTTTTTCATCTTTGTTACGATTGAAGCCATAGGCCAAAGCGGCGGCCGTCGGTTCATTGATTACTCTCTCCACCTCAAAACCGGCAATTTTCCCGGCATCGCGAGTCGCTTTTCGCTGTGCATCGTCGAAATAGGCGGGAACAGTAATGACTACTTTTTCAATCTTCTCCCCCAATTTAGCCTCGGCATCCGTTTTCATTTTTTGCAGAATCATAGCGGAAATTTCTTGCGGTTTTTTCCATTCCTCTCCAATTTTTATTTCAATGCCCCCGTCGGAGCTTTTTTGGAGCTGAAAAGGGAATAGCTTTATATCCTGCTGAACTTCCGGATCATCGAAACGACGACCGATCAGTCTTTTTGCTGAAAAAATGGTATTTTCCGCGTTGGTCACGGCCTGTCTTTTGGCCGGAACACCGACCAATCTTTCTTTGGTCTTCGAGATGGCCACAATCGATGGCGTTGTTCGATTACCCTCTTGATTTTCAATAACTTTTGGCTTGTCACCTTCCATAATAGCCATACAGGAATTGGTGGTGCCTAAGTCAATGCCCAAAATTTTACTCATGGTTTTAAATTTAATTATTAATTTTTAACCAAATTGATTTTAGGAATTATTTTAGCACTCGTCAAGTTTGAGTGCTAAATATTTTACGCAAACATTTAGTTTTTTATTGCGTAATAAAAACAGTGTAAAATTTTAAAGTATTTTATTTTTATTTAAATCCAAAAAACGGAGATGAAAAAGGTTTACTACTATTGGGCTATCGCCTTTGTTATAGCTTTAAGTGGTGTTTATTATTGGTACGATCAGAGCAACTCGAACAATACCAAAACCGAATATGTAACCGAAAAAATCACCAAAGGCACTTTGACCACCTCCGTTTCCGCCAGCGGTAATGTGGTTGTCGATCAGCTGGCAACTGTTGACCCGACAATTTCGGGCACGGTGACCAATCTCTCCGTTAAAGTTGGAGACTCGGTGGAAGAAGGGCAACTTTTATTTGAAATCGTCAACGACGATCTCGAGATAACCGTTAAAAAGGCTGAAGATTCCCTGAAACAAGCGGAAAATAATGTTGAGACCAAAGAAGTGGCGGAAGACCAAGCGGAAGCAGACTATGAAGCGGCCGTCAAGAAAGACAAAAAAGACCCGACCACCTACACCAAAGAGCAGCTTGAAGTTTTGGAAGATAAAATCGATTTAGCGGAAAATGCCGTCGACGAAGCTAAAAAATCTCTTGAAACGACTCGATCCGAGTACCAGAATCAAAAAAATGAAGCCGACAAAAGACGGGTCACTTCCCCCATAAAAGGTACCGTTAACGAAATAAACATTAAAAACGGTGATGACCTGGGAAAGAATTCAACTTCCAACAGCGCTTCAACTCCAATTATTATAGGTGATTTAAAAACTTTAAAAGTCGAGGTGGCCGTCAATGAAGTCGACATTCCTATGGTCAGCATCGGACAGAAGGCCGTCCTGAAATTAAATTCGCTTGATGACCTTTCCGTTTCCGGTAAAGTTGAAAAAATAGATGCGCTCGGAACGGCCAGCCAGGGAGTTGTGACCTACAAAGTGACTATTGGTTTTGACACTTTGGACGAAAGGATAAAGCCGGAAATGAGCGTCACGGCTTCAATCATTACCGAAGTGAAGCAAAATGTTCTCATTGCCCCAAACGGAGCCATAAAACAATCCGGGGATTTTAAATATGTTGAAGTACTGGAAAACGAAAAACCAAATCAGGCCGAAGTTCAAACCGGAATCACTAATGACACCGAAACTGAAATAAAGAGCGGAATCAGTGAAGGTCAAGAGGTTGTCACCCAAACTATCTCCGGCTCGAGTAGCAGCAATTCAAACAAGAACAAAAGCAGCAGCTCCGGTTTCAGAATGCCGGGTATGGGCGGTGGCGTTCCTCATTAAAAAATACAAGATGATAGAATGCAAAGATTTAACTAAAATTTATCGCAATGGCGATGTCGAAACGATAGCCCTTGGCGGTGTTTCTTTTACAATAGACAAAGGTGAATTTGTTTCCATTATAGGGCCTTCCGGATCGGGAAAGTCGACCTTGATGCATATTTTAGGGGCTTTGGATAATCCGACGAGTGGTGAATACTATCTGGATGGTCGCGAGGTTTCCAAACTAAACGAAAATCAACTTTCCGATCTTAGACGGGAAAAGATAGGTTTTGTTTTTCAATCATTTAATCTTTTGAAAAGAACGACTGTTTTACGCAATGTGATGTTACCTTTAATCTATTCGAATATTTCTCTCAGAGAACGAGAGAGAATGGCTCGAGAAGCTTTGAAATATGCCGGCATGGAAGAAAATAAATTCAACAATCTCTCAAATCAGCTTTCCGGTGGTCAAATGCAAAGAGTAGCTATCGCCAGAGC
>CAIUEV010000135.1 GCA_903898335.1 uncultured bacterium
AAACGCAAGGCCGGATTAAATTCCGGATTAGGACCACCCAAACGCGAAGCCACCACAATGGCTCGTCCCAATTTAGTGAAAACTTTAGCCTTTTTTGAATCCAAAAGGGCTTTTTTTCTTTTAATACCTGCCCAGTGACTATGTCCCGACATAACTAAAACTTAAATTTTTCTGGTGCCAAACTTGGCAATCGATTGTAAAATCCCCAATAGAGTAAAGGAAATAAATAAATTTGTCCCACCGGCGCTCAAAAATGGCAGAGGCAGACCGATAACGGGCATTATTCCCAAATTCATACCCATATTCACCAGAAAATGAATGAGAAAAAACCAAAAAATCCCGATGGAGAGAAAATAACCGAAGTTGTCTCGACTGATGGAAGCGGTTGAGATAACGGAAAAGAGAAAAAAACCGGAAATAAGCAAAAAGATCAGAGAGCCAACCCAGCCCGCTTCTTCGGCAAAAACGGCAAAAATAAAGTCACTGTGCGCCTCCGGCAAGAAATTCAGCTGGCTTTGAGAGCCATAGCCCAAGCCTTTGCCAAAAAAACCGCCCGAACCGATAGCCGTAATCGATTGTAAGGTGTTATAGCCGATTCCGCGAGCATCTGTCTCGGGATGAAGAAAAGTACTCAAACGCGCTTTTTGGTAATCTTTTAAGAAAAAAAACCAGCCGGAAGAGGCAATGCTGATTCCAATGAGAACAATGGCCAGTTTGCGAGGAAAACTCAGGTTGGAGGCCAGAATAAAGCCAAGCCAAATTCCCAGCAGAGCCAAGGTGGAGCCCATATCCGGCTGCATGTAAGTCAAAATAACGAAAGGCAAAGGAATTAGAAAAGAAACAAAAAGCACCTTAAACGAATAAACCAGATTGTGATAGCGAGCCAAAAACAGTGAAAGCCCGATAATCGTCGTCATTTTAGCCAGCTCAACCGGTTGAAAATTGAAAAATTTAAAGTCAATCCAACCGGTCGTCCCGCGAATTTGGACTCCGCCGACAAGCACAAAGATCATAAAGCCCAGCGTAATTACAAAGAGATAGCCAATAAGCTTTTTCAGAATTCTGTAGTCCTGTCGGCCAATCACAAAAGAAATAATAATTCCTATAATAATATAGGTCAGTTGGTGATAGAAGATGCGAATTTCCGGTGAATTGTAAAAAAGACTGTAAAGAGTGCTTAATCCCAGAATAATAGTCATACCGGAAGTGACCCAAAGCACCCACTGCTGAGTCATAAACCATCTTTTCAGAGCAACAAGATTAACCATTTTATTCCTGAGTTACCCTCAGCACTTCTTCAATGGTGGTCAGACCCTCCGCCGACTTGATGAATCCGTCCTGAAGCATAGTTAAAACGCCTTTTTTGATAGCCGCCGCCTCGATTTCCGCCGCATCGGCTCGTTTTGAAACCAGCGCCCTGATATCATCATCCATTTCTATTACTTCGTAAATACCCATTCTGCCTTTATATCCCGACTCCGTGCAACGCTTACAGCCCTGTCCTCGATAAAAGACAACTTCTTCCCAGCTTTGAACCTCCGGTCGGATAATTTTTTCGCGTTTCATTATCTCGAGCAAATTTACCAAGTCCACCTTTCTTCCCAATTCTTCAATTTCTTCCTTGCTTAAATGATACTCGATCTTACATTCGGAGCAGATTTTACGCACAAGCCTTTGAGCGATCACAATATTTAAAGTGGAAGCCAACAAAAACGGCTCCGCTCCCATGTCCAACAAGCGAGGCATCGTGGCGGCGGCGCTGTTGGTGTGTAAAGTTGAAAGAACCAAATGTCCCGTCATTGCGGCATTAATGGCAATGTGCATGGTCTCTTCATCTCGAATTTCCCCCACCATAATAATATCCGGGTCTTGACGCAAAAGAGCGCGCAATCCGGCCGCAAAAGTCAAGCCGATTTTGGAATTGATTTGAGTCTGATTGACTCGAGGCATTCTGTACTCAATCGGGTCTTCAACGGTGCTGATATTGACTTGATTAGTGTTCAAAATGTCCATAACTGTGTACAAGGTGGTGGTTTTTCCCGATCCGGTCGGTCCGGTGACTAAAATCATGCCGTGCGATTTGTGAACGCTCTTCTGAAGCGCCTCCAAAGCCATATTTCTAAAACCCAGCTGCTCCAAAGTCAGACCTTTCGAAGATTCGTTTAATAACCTCATTACAATTTTCTCCCCATCCATAATCGGCAGAATCGAGACTCGGAAAGAAAACTTGTAATCGCTGGTTTCTATCTTAAAGCGACCGTCTTGAGGCAAACGATGCTCATCCAATTTCAGATTAGCCAGAACTTTTATACGCGCAATAATGGCCGGAAAAACCTCTTTTGGCAAGAACATAA
>CAIUEV010000136.1 GCA_903898335.1 uncultured bacterium
TCTTCCAACTATTTCTATGTATTCAGACAACCCTCTTTTATCTATTTGTTTTTGATAAAAATCTTTTAAACTTTCCGGTGAAAAACTCCCTACAACCTTCAATGGGATTTTTTGTTCCATTTTTTCCCATATCTTCAATAAGAAACCAAAATTCTTCCCTTTATCCCACTTGGTTACTGCTATAGCGAAATTTTCTTTTTTGTATTGGATATCTTTCTTGTCAATGGGCTCACAACCATTATAAATAGGGTAATAATTTTGGTAGCTTGGCTCTACTTTCCTTAGCTCCTTTAACATGTACGGGAAAGCTATAATGGATTTGGCATTAATAATAATTTTTTTATCTAATTTTTTGGCAACAGGAAGAAGAAAGTTCAAGAATTTTCCTAAAAATCTATTTTGATATTTTTGCTTGAGAATATAAGTTACAGAGTCATGAACAAAACAAATATAAGGAATTCCTAATTTATTTTTTATCGCTATAGAAGAAAGAGCTGTATAAGTAGCATGCGTAATAAAAATATCGAATTCGCTTTTCTTGATGTATTTATAAATAAAAAATGGGTATGCTATGTGGAAAAAAGAAAAAAAAGAAAAAAAGGGGAAACGAAAATTTAGTCTCAAATATAAAGGCAATCTATCGCTTAAATGAACCACTTTTATTCCATTTTCCTTGATCAAGTCTCTATATCCTTCGTTTTTTATACGATGCAAAACAACCAAAGTTACATCTAAACCCATTTTTTGCATATATTTCGCTTCCATTATTGCTACTTTTTGAAAGCCTCCAGAAATTAGTTCATCAATAACTATTCCTATTTTCATCTCTTTGAGTTCCTTAATAAATTGAAAAGCCAAATTTTTAATTTTGCAGGCAAAATTAGCATTGATATATATTGAAAAATATTATAAATGTGATCGAGCAAAGACATCTTATAGTTTTTATTGTCAGAATGCCTTAGCCTTACACTAAAAGTTTTCATCTCTATTGTCCTTAAATGTGTGAAAGTTGCTCCACTGGGACTTTCTCGGTATTTAATTAAAACCTTCTGTAAATTAGCAAATTTATATTTCTTCCCAATCCTAAAAGACATATCTAGATCTTCTGCAGGAGGATAATTTAAATCATACAAGCCAGCTTTGTCTATAGCCTCTTTTTTTACAATTGCCGATGGTTGTGAAACCGGAGAAAATCTAAAAATAGTTTTTCTAACATCTTTATCTGATTTTTTATATTTTCTAATCCCTAAATCGCCTTTTTCATTAAAAAACTGAAGCCAACCGCCGCAAATACCGACATCTTTGTTTTTTTCCATAAAATTAAACTGGTCCTTAAGTCTGTACGGCAAGCTAACATCATCGGCATCTTGCCAAACAATATATTTGCCTTTGGCTAACCCAATTAGTTTATTTCTATTTCCTGCAATTCCAAGATTTTTTTTATTTTTAAATATGATAATCTTCTCATCTTTCTTCGCATAATCCTGAATAATTTCCCAAGTTCTATCCGTTGAACAGTCTTCAACAATAATAAACTCAAAATCCTTAAAAGTCTGATTCAGAATGCTTTCAATGGCTTCTGAAATGTATTTTTCAGCATTATAAGCGGGCATTAAGACGGAAATTTTGGGAGTTTTTTCTTCCACGAGTCAAATAAAGTAGAAAATTAAGCGATTTTATCCACTTATAGACCAATAATTTACTAAGGGCAATAAATCACTATTAATAATGATTATTTCGATATTTGACTTTCGATATTTTTGATTTTCTTTTGTAATTTCTCTAGCTCTTTATTTTGATCCTCTCTAAAACTTTTATTGAATTCTTCTTGTCTTTTATCAAAATCTTCCAAATATTTTTGATATGCTTTATTTTCCTGGCATTTTTCCTCTCTGTTTAATGAAGTAAAAACGAACCCCAACGCTAAAAGAAGAATCAGTAAAAAAATAAAATAACCATTTGGTTTTGGAGTTTCTTCATCCGTTCTTAACTTAACGAGATAGTCTAAAACAATATTAAAACACATTAAAAGAGAGGCAAGTATCAAAGTAAATCCTATAAGTTTTTCTAAACTACAGATTGTTTTTAGAAATTGAAACTCGATTGTGAGAAAAGAAGTAATCGAAGCAAAAACACCGAACACAGTTATTAGAGAAACTTTGTCAGTTTGAATTTGTTTTTGTATTTCCAGAAGATTATCTGTTTTAGCTTTCTTTAGAAAATCTTCTTTTGCTTTATCAATTTCTTTTTTAATTTCCGATCTTACTTTTTTAAGAGTCATGGAAGGCTCACCAACTTTAGGCTGGTACGGACTATTTTCTCTCACTACTATTTCCTGTCGATTTTTATTAGTCATATTCATAATTCGATATCAGACAAAAGTGCTTTTAGCGCAAAATAGTAGACCCTACCGCTATCATCTCCTATCAGCATAATCATTGGAACTGCAGGACCTCCAATAACAAAAGATCCCGATAGCTCCGTTGACAATGTCTGGTTGACAAAACCATCTACAATCGTCACACTTTCCGATATGTGAAGTTTGTTATTTCGTATTTTTTCTTCTAGTGCTTTTACTACCGTAGGCTTAATGTCACTAAATTTTATAACTTTAGGCGTAGCGTTATCCATCGACTATTTATATTAAATTTTAGATGCTAATTTACTCGATTTTATCCACTTATAGCCCCATAATTCGGGGAAGGCAAACTCGCAGCCGTGGTTTATACACCACAAGCTAGCGGAAAGTCTTTTTTGTTTGAGAGGAGAAAAAATATTTTCTTAGCGATCGACTGAAAAACCTATGAGCTTTCTGGGTTTTTCTTTTTCAACAATCATTCTTTTAAGTGTATCAAATACAATTCGAAATTTCTTATCATAGCCTCTTTCCATTTCTTCGATTTTAAGTTTCAACTTTCTGTTGGTGTTCAGCATCTGGCGAATTCTAATAAAGGTTCTGATTATTTGTATATTAACCCGAACCGCTTGTTTGCTTTTGATAACACCGGAAAGCATGGCCACTCCTTGCTCAGTGAAAGCGTAAGGCAATCTTCTTGTTCCTCCCCAACTTGAGGTCACAATTTGTGACCTCAAGTCTGAAAGTTCGCTCTGAGAAAGAAGAAACATAAAATCAGACGGAAACCTTTCGATGCTTCTTTTCACTGATTGGTTTAGAACTTTGGTTGAAACACCATAAAGCTCTGCTAAATCTCGATCCAACATTACTTTTCTTCCCCTAATTAGAAAAATCTTACTTACAATTATGGATTGAGGAAAAATAATTTCGTTTGTCATTATTTTTAGTTACATATTCAAGTTTCTTCGAATTACTCCATCTTTGACGCCGATTTTGTGCCGTGTCAATCAAAAAAACTTAAATTATCTATAGATTTTTATTTGTGGCGACCAGAACCCGCTTCGGCCGTGGTTTATACACCACAAGCTGGCGGAAAGTCTTTTTTGTTTGGGAGAAAGTCAAAGATTTTTTGACTTAAGTATAAGAAACTTCCTTCAAAAAACAATTCAGATCATTTTCCATATTCCCGCTTGAGGAACAGTAATATATTTTATTGTATGAGTTTGAAACTTTCGTCTTCATCGTTTTATCAAAAGTCAAAATTGCAGCATCGAAATCAATCGCAATACTTGCTATCATAAAATCGTGAGTTCTTAGCTCTCCGTTGGCATTCATTAAGCTTTTCGAATGCTTAAAAGCAGCTATTTCATTGATTGAGTTCAGTAAAACATTCTCAAGATGAATAAATTTTATCATCTTATCGACCACGATATAATGGGGGATGCCCTTTTTTCTTAAAGTTACTATAGACTCATAGACAACCAGTGGTGGAATCATAACTCTAAAATCAGAATTTTGATTTTCCAGCCCTCTGAGAACCGAGATGGCATCCCGATGAAAAGCGTCATTCTCGTCCATAACAGCTACCACGAAACTGCTGTCCTCCACTATATATTTTGTCATTGAGACAAATTAAGAAATTTTAGTTCCGTAACGCAATTCTTGAAGCAATTCATTAGAGCTTCTTTTTTCTTTACACTTGCTAGTGTCAATCATAATCGATCTCCACCCTTGAGACAACTTCTTGCTTTTCTTTAACTCGACAGTAGCAAGACATTTTCCTTTTTTAGTCTGCCTCTTTTTCATTTTTTTTTCTTAATTATTCTGTTTTTAATGTAGATCTGAAAAATCTTTTCGTAAACCTGAAAACTTAAATTATCTATAGATTTTTATTTGCGTCGGCCGGAGACCGCTTCGGCCGTGGTTTATACACCACAAGCTGGCGGAA
>CAIUEV010000137.1 GCA_903898335.1 uncultured bacterium
AGTAAGAAGCTATGACTTTAGAGCTATTATATTTTAATTTTCTAGAATGAATTCCCTGAAAGAACAGTTGGAAAAATCAACCGAGCTAGCCCATCTGGCCTTAACCGAAAAAGAAAAGGAAGAATTGCTTGAGGATTTGGGCAAGATAATCGGTTTTGTGGAAACAATAGAAAAGAGCGAAATGGGAGAGCAAAAAAATCAAGAGCAAGCCCAACTAAGTTACCCGCAACTGGCCAAGAGAAACGTTTGGCGAGAAGACCTGATTGATCCATTTGAGGACAAAGAAGCGTTACTTGAAGTCATCCCGGATAAAAAAGAAAATTTAATTAAAGTAAAGAAAATATAACATATGGAATTCGCTGATATTCAAAGTGTTCCGCTATATCGAAACATAATTAAGATTTTGTCTTTGTCGATGTTGGCTTTTGTCTTTTCTATGGCTTGGACGCCGATTCTGACTCATTTTCTGTTTAAATACGGAGTAAAAGCGAAGATTAAGCAAAAATCGGTGGACGGTAAGAAGGCGCCGATATTTTTCAGTTTGCACAAAGAAAAAGCGGGGACGCCTCTGATGGGCGGGCTTTTGGTTTGGGTAACGGTTTTGATTTTGGCTCTTTTCTTCAAAATGATGAACAATCTTTTTGGAGGCATTTGGCAGGAGATTGATTTTTTGAGTCGCTCTCAAACTTGGTTGCCTCTTTTTGCCCTTGTAACCACCGGTTTTTTGGGGGTAGTTGACGACATAAAATCTACCAAGGGTTGGGGAAGCAACAAAGGCGGAGGTGTTCGTTTTCTTTACCGTTTTTGGTGGTTATTTTTGGTCGCGTTGCTGGGCAGTCTCTGGTTTTTTTATAAATTGGAATTCAGCACGGTTCATTTGCCGGGACTGGGAGACTTCCAAATTGGCTGGTGGTATATTCCTTTCTTTATTTTTATCATTCTCTCAACGGCCATTTCTTCCAACGAAACCGATGGTTTGGACGGCCTGAACGGAGGGGTTTTGCTGACGGCATTTTCTGTTTTTGGAACAATCGCTTTCGTCCAAGAAAGAATCGATTTGGCCGCTTTTTGCGCCGTTATCGTCGGAGGACTTTTAGCTTTTCTCTGGTTCAATGTGCATCCGGCTCGTTTTTTTATGGGCGACACGGGAGCTATTTCTTTGGGAGCCGTTTTGGGAGTAATAGCGCTCATTACCGACTCGGTTTTTGTTCTGCCGATTGTTTGTTTCATTTATCTGGTTGAATCAACTTCAGTTATAATTCAGTTGACTTCAAAGAGATTGTTTGGCAAAAAAGTTTTTCTTTCGGCGCCTTTCCATCACCACTTGCAAGCAATGGGTTGGCCGGAAAGTAAAATCGTGATGAGAATGTGGATCTTGTCGGGTGTCTTTGGTGTGGTGGGTTTGATTTTCGGTATTTTCGGCATGGGAAAATAAATAAATTAATTCTTTACAAATAAAAATAAAAATTCAATGATCAGCGGTCAAACGACGGCTCAAATTGCTTCTGAAAAAATTGATAATACGAGCATTCAACAGGAACTGTTTTCTCCCGGAGGGGTTTGGTTTCCCACTCTGCTATTTCTGACGGTGGCAATAGCGGCTATTTTAATGATGGTCTGTATTTACTTGAGAAAAATGGCTCGACGAAAATTTGCTTTTGACTTGGTGACTTTAAGGGTGGATTTACCTTTATCGGAAAGAGACTCGGATCGCCAAGGCCAGAATAATCCGGCGGAATCAGCTCGAGAAAAAATTGCAATCATGGAGCAACTTTTTTCCTCCTTAGTCAGTTTAAGACCGAAAACATTTTGGCAGAATTTTTTGGGCTATCCCTATTTCGCTTTGGAAATCGCCGTGCCTTTTAACCGAGAAGGGATAGCTTTTTACGTAGTGGTGCCGAAAAGACAAAAAGAATTCGTGCAAAAGCAGATTCACAGTTTTTTCCCCATTGTCAGCGTTGAGGAATGCCCTCGCTACAATATTTTTGTGCCTCGAGGAGAAGTTTCCGGATCTTCCTTAAAGTTGGAAGCCAAAGATTATTTGCCTCTAAAAACTTATGCCGAGTTGGAAAGCGATCCCTTGAATAATTTAACAAATTCAATCGCTCAGCTGGACTCAAAAAAAGAAGGAGCGGCGATTCAAATCGTAGCAATGCCGGAGGGGCAGAAAGAAAGAAAATTCGGTTTGGAGATTGCTAAATTGATGAAGCAGGGTAAGAGCCTCAAGGAGGCGGAGAGTGAAAAAGACGGTAGTTTCGGCGGGTTGATGTGGAGAACATTTTTCTCAGTTACCGAAAAAAAAGAAAAAAGTGAAGAGGAAAAAAGAGATAAACTTTTAACTTCTGGAGAGGAAAAAGTAATTGAATCGATTGAAAGAAAAGCGAAGAAAAGCGGCTTTAAGGTCAACATCAGACTGCTGGCCTCTTCAACCGATAAAGACCGTTCAAATCTTATTATTGAACACATGGAAGAAGCTTTCTCTCAGTTGAGCAATCCGTCGGGGAATCGTTTCAAGACGGAAAAGAGTTCCAAGATAAAAAGTTTTATAAAAAAATATACGGCTCATGCTTTTGATGCCGGTTCAGCCTTTATCCTTTCCGGGGAAGAGCTGACTAGTATTTTTCATTTTGGGGTTAATTTGAAAAAAGCGGCTCCGAAAATCATGACTGCAAAATCGAGAAAAGCGCCTTGTCCCAGTAATATCTCAACCTCTGGCGTTGTTTTGGGTAAAAATATTTATCGGGATCAGGAAAAAACCATTCATTTGGCGGAAGAAGACAGAAGAAGGCATCTTTATCTGATAGGACAGACCGGAACGGGAAAATCTTCTCTGATCGCCAATATGATTCGTCAGGACATTGAGGCGGGCAAGGGAGTCTGTTTAATCGATCCTCATGGAGATTTGGTAGATAAAATTTTGACATACATTCCCGAAGAAAGGAAAGAAGATGTTATTCTCTTCGACCCGGGAGATCTGGATAAGCCTTTGGGATTGAATCTGCTCGAGTTTCAAAAACCGGAACAAAAAACTTTTGTGATTAACGAGATGATTGATATCTTTGATAAGCTGTATGATATGCGTCAAGTCGGAGGGCCGATGTTCGAACAATACATGCGCAACGCTATGCTTTTGGTAATGTCCCATCCGGAATCCGGCTCAACTTTGCTTGAGATTTCTCGAGTGCTTTCCGATCCGGATTTCCGTCACCTGAAACTTAAAAATTGTCAGGATCCGGTGGTGGTGGATTTTTGGACCAAAGAGGCCGAAAAGGCCGGTGGTGACGCTTCGCTGGCCAACATGGCACCATATATAACCAGTAAACTGACTTCTTTTATCTCCAACGAAGTGATGCGCCCGATTATCGCTCAGCAGAAGTCCGCCTTTAACTTGAGAGAAGCGATGGACAATCAAAAAATAATTTTAATGAACTTAAGCAAGGGGGCAATCGGGGAGTTGAACGCTTATCTTCTCGGTATGGTTATGGTCGGTAAAATTTTGATTGCCGCCATGGGGCGAGTGGATATGCCGGAAGAAGACAGAAAAGATTTCTATCTTTACATAGATGAGTTTCACAGTTTTACGACCGATTCGATTGCCACTATTCTTTCTGAGGCGAGAAAATATCGACTGAATTTGATTATCTCTCATCAATTCATTAAGCAGCTCTCCGAGAAAATTCGGGACTCGGTTTTTGGCAATGTCGGTTCGCTTGTTTCTTTCAGAGTTGGCCCGGCGGATGCGGATGAGGTGAGTAAACAAT
>CAIUEV010000138.1 GCA_903898335.1 uncultured bacterium
ATCGAGTTGAAGGTGACGCGACTATCGGGATGGTTTCATTGAAGGGGACAACCGCCGATAATAAAAGCTACGGAGTGCTTCTCAGTGAAAGCGCCGATGCCGGTCAAACTCGTCTTCTAACGGGTGAAGCATGGATGGGGATTGGTGGACTGAACGATCAATTTAAAAATTTTAAAGCTCAGGTCGACGGTGCTTCTATTGGTTGGATAGGATTTAATCAAGGAGTTCCGCCCAGCAGTTGTTTTGGAGCGGGAGATTGTCACGCGGCGAGATGGAATAAAAAAGCGGGCACGGCTGAGGGCAGTCTTGAAGGTTATTTGTCCGGCTGGGCTAAAATGCTGATCGGTAATGAGGGTGACGGCTCAAGTTATCCCGATGTCTGGGTGCATTTTAAGGCGCCTTCAAATTTGACGAATTATTCCTGCGATCTGGTTAATGATAAGCATAATTATGTTTGTGTTAACACTGACGGTCTTTTGAGCGGTTTTGCTTGGTCATCCGGGGCGGACTCAACCACCGTAAATACCAATCCGGGTTTTGGTTGGATCGGATTCAACCAAGACAGTGGCAAGCAAAGCTTAGCTTATTTATCAACTTCTTCCACCTCAGCCGATCTTTCGAAATTTTGTTCGACCAGGCTGGCCTCCGGTAGTGATTTGGTCTGTAAAAATATCGGAGATACAAGTAAAAGTTTTGATTTTTCCGCTTATTTTGGAGATTCGTCAATCTCGGTTTCTTCAACGAACAGAGACAGCCATTTTCGTTGGAAATGCAAAGGTGAATCGACCGATTCTTATGTTTACGGAGAGAACATAACTTGCAGCTACACTCAAGCCGGAACTTTCGTCCCCACTCTTGAAATAGAGGACAACTCAACGGGGAACTGGATTTCTTGCGCCAATCAAGCTGTGGCTAACATAGTCGATAAAACGGAGTGTTCTGTTCTGGTAAGAAAGGCCGACACTACAAGCGAAGATGAATTTTTACAGGAAATAACTTTGGAAAAAAATGATTTGGCCGAAGCCAAAATAGTTCGAAAATGTCTGCCCTCAGGGTCAGCCAGTTGGTCCACGAACGGATCTATTGTTTTCACCGGGACCGATTCGGTCAAATTGAGTCTATCATCCGCTTCGTCGGCGACAACTGTTTCCGCCAACATAGGCACGACTGTTTGTTCTCCGGCTCAAATCAATGTTAAAGATTCTTTGGAATGGAGATAGAGATTTTTTATACAAATCATGGCAAAGAAACGAAATAGAAAAATTAAAATAAATAAAGAAAAAAAGAATAAAACTATTTTTTTATTGGTTTTTATTGCTTTTCTATTTCTAGGTTTTGTTAAAGCGCTTGGTTCCTCCAAGATTGATTTTCTTTGGATCGGCAATAATTCGTATAGTTCGGGAGACAAGGCGGAAGCTTCACTGGGAATGATAAAAGTGGGGGGAAGCAATTTTGGAATTACAATTCAAAATGAAAAAAATTCTTCGCAATTGTTGGATGGCTCAGCTTGGATGGGGATTGGCTCTACCAATGATAAAGTCGGTGAATTTTCGAGTCAAAACGATCATCCTTCCCTGGGATGGATTCGGTTTAATCAAAATTTTCCAAACTTTTGCGGAGAAGGAAAGTCTTGTCAGCCGGTAACTTGGAAGAGAAAATCCGGAGTTGCGGCAAACAGTCTGGAAGGCTATCTTTCCGGCTGGGCTAAATTCGAGCTTGGCAAAAATGGCGATGGAGCGGAATATCCGGAAACGTGGGTTTATTTCAAAGCGCCTTTGAACGAGGCGGAATTCAGCTGCGATTCAAGAGCGAATTTAAATAGAACCAAAGATTATTACGCTTGCACTGATAAGGCCGGCTATCTTTTTGGATACGGTTGGTCTTCAGAGGCGGCTGCCTCAACCATAGAGGATAATTCCGGCTTTGGTTGGATTAATATTCCGGGAATTTCTTTTAATAATTGCGAAGAAAACGGGGTTTGCAATTTGAATTGTTCTCACGATCGTGATTGCTGCAGAGAATCGGATTACACAAAAAGTCATCCGGAATGCAATAACATTTGTGAAAAAGACAATATGTGCAATCAAAATTGTACATACGATTCCGATTGCTGCGATGACTCGAATTACGCGAAAGCCCATTCTCAGTGTGTCTATCCTATCGGTAGCTGTAATCTGTACAGAATAGATCCGGCCGGTACAGCAAAAATTAAGACCGGCTCCACCGTAAAATATAAAGTTAGCATTGATGGCGGGAAAGAGCCGAAGGAGATTTTCTATAAATGCGTTCAGAGCGGCCAGGAAAAATCTTTAGTAGGCAACAGAGAAGCTGAATATACTTGTTCCGAATACTCCTCTGAAAATACAGAGTATATATCTTCTACTCGTTATTCTTACGAAGATTCCAACGGTGAAACCAAATACGCTAAATGTGGAAACACGGTTACTGTTACAACGGAAGGGGTTAGTCCAGATGCAGCTAAAGATTGCAAATGCAAAGTGCTGGTAAAGAAGGCGAACACAACGGGGATAGAGGAGAATAGGCCGGTTAACAGTTTGGGTCTGGAAAATATTTCTGAGGAAGTGGAGGCCGCAGTAGATTTAATGGGAGATAATTGTTCTCAGGAAAAGCCACTTTTTAGCATATCGGATTCTTCCAAAATGGAATATAATGCTAATGGGGTAAAATTTTATCTCAAGGATAACATCCCGCAATCAGTTATTGCGGCGACTGTAAATAATAAAGATAATCAGAAAGTTGATTGTGATAAAGCAGAAGTTTATGTTAAAGAGAAGATGGGCTGGCGATAGTTTGCTAATATTTATAATTTAAAATTTATAAAAA
>CAIUEV010000139.1 GCA_903898335.1 uncultured bacterium
AGCACTTAAAATCTTAATTGAAAATAGTTTTGTGTTGGATCAAGAGACCAAGACAAAATTTTTGATGGCGATGGATAGCTTTACTGAAGAAGAGATTGATGAATTGGGAAAACTCTTTGCCCACGAACAAAATGTGGTAAAAGAAAATAAGGAAGAACTTCAATCGATAATAAATAGTCTATAATTTAGTCATGAATGAATTTAAGATTGCTTTTTTTGGAGTAAAGCCGTGGGAAAGAGAAATTATTGAACGACAGTTAATAAATTTAGATGCTACAGGGGTAGGAATTTTTACATCGGAATTGCACGAAAATATTCAAATGGCCAAAAAGTATGAAGTGGTGTCGATTTTTATTTATTCAAAATTAAATAAAGAAGTTTTAGATCAATTACCTAATTTAAAGATGATTGCCACCAGATCAACGGGGATTGATCATCTTGATTGTGAGGAGTGTGCCAAGAGAAAAATTGTCGTTAAAAATGTGGTGGGTTACGGTGAAAATACTGTAGCTGAGTATGCAATTGCTCTACTTTTGGCTGTAGCCAAAAGGATAATTCCGGCTCATCAATCAGTTGAAAATGGTGAGTTTAATCCTGATGGTTTAACTGGAGTGGATTTATTCGGAAAAACTTTAGGAGTGATTGGGGTTGGTAGAGTGGGAAAAAATGTGGTTAGGATGGCTAAAGGTTTGGGAATGAAGGTAATTGGGGTAGAAAAAACCCCTGATTTTGCTTTGGCCAAAAAACTTAATTTTAAATATGCTGATTTAGAAACTTGTCTAAAGGACTCTGATTTTGTGACTTTACATGTTCCAGCAACTTTGGAGTCAATTCAATTAATTAATCGAAAAAATATTAAATTAATGAAGCCAGGTTCGATTTTAATCAATACTTCTCGAGGAGCAGTGGTCGAGTCTGAAGCGATTGCTTGGGCGTTGAATGAGAAAATTTTGCGAGGGGCAGGTTTGGATGTGGCCGAAAGAGAAAATGATTTGGAAAGTATTTCCATGATTATGAACCCAGGTCCAAGTCATGAAGATTTGCGACAAGTTTTAAGTTACCATTTGCTTCGAGATAGAGATGATGTGGTGTTTACTCCTCATAATGCTTTTAATACCAAGGAAGCAATTGAAAAAATAATAAAAACTACGATTGAGAATATAAATACTTTCTGCAAAACTAAAACATAAAATTGCTTTTGACTTTGACTCTTTTAGACTTTAGACTATGGAATGAAAATTGTCATCATCTGTGGAGGGATTGGAACTAAGATGTGGCCCGCTAGTCGAATGACTATGCCAAAACATTTTTTACCTTTAGTTGACGGTAAATCGTTATTTCAATTAAACTGGGAAACTTTAAGATTACGTTTTTCGCCGGCTGATATTTTTTTGCAAACTAATGCTTTGCAGGCTGAAATTGCTAAAACTCAAATTAACGAAATTATTGCTGAAAATATTTTTATTGAGCCAGAAATGAGAAATCAAGGTCCAGCGACTGGTTTTGCAGCAGCACAATTAATTAAAAGAGGTTTTGGTGATGAGCCATTTATTTTGGTTCAAGCAGATGTACTTCGAGAGCCGGGAGAGAAATTCATAGAAATGATTGAGGAGATGGAAAAACAAGTTTTGAATTCAGAAAAATATATTACTGGC
>CAIUEV010000140.1 GCA_903898335.1 uncultured bacterium
ATAAATCTCGATCCAGCATTACCTTTTTCCCTCGAATCAAATAAATCTTGTTTACGATTCTCTCCGGTATCAAGGTCATTGGAACATCTTCCTCTCTTGGCATTGTTTGAAATTAAAATATGATTTTTACTATCTTTTTAATTCTCATCTTTGAAACTGATTTTGTTTCTCGTCAATGATAAAATATTAAATTAAAAATAGATTTGTTTGGTCGAAGCTGAAAACTCTCTCTGCGAGCAGAAAAACGGCTCTGTGAAAAACCGGATTGGAAATTGCGATAAAAATAGTTGTATGTTGAAATGAAATTAAATAAGTAAGGTAATCAAAAAAAATGAAAAAAAAGAAGAGAGAAAAATTGATTTTACCTGAACAATCTTGGGACTTGGACAAACTGAGAAAAATTGCCCAAAAGATTAAAGAATATGAAAGATTGGAAGATGAAAGAGAAAAAACTATTAGAAAAAAATCATTTTCAAATCAATGCGAAAAATGTCTTGGCTATCAAACAAGGTAGTTTTACTGGACACTTGTTTTATTATTAAAGCTTTACAATACAGTGACAAAAAATATTTTGATAGCTTCTTTTCTGTTTTGATGGAAAATAATTGTCGTGCCTGTATTAGCAATATGGTTTTGTTTGAATTTGTGCGAGGTTGCAAGACTCCAAATCACATGAAAGAAAAAAAGAAATTTTTATCCGGTATTTCGGCTAAAATAATGGATACGCCATTAAGCCTTATTTTATCAGCAATTAAGATTGCGAATATTTATGCGAATAAAAATATACAAACAGGCCAGATTAGTTCAACTGACTGTCTAAATTCCGCGTTACTTCAAAAGTATAATAATTTAGTACTGATAACTCTTGATGTTGCGGACTACCCCTTAATCATGCATGACCGTTTTGATATTATGACAATCGATACAAAAAAGGAAATTCTAAATATAGCTTTTCTGAGCTTTATTGAGGAAAAATTTATTAAATTATCAGAAGAAAGATTAATCTGCTAAGTATAAAAAATTAGAAAAATTGGCTGGATAGGGGGAGAACAATAAAGAAAAAAGGAAATGAACTGGTCACAAAATGTGACCAGTTGAAAATGAGGGCTTCTGTTGGCAAAATGTCACGCTCTGAAGTGTCGACAGTTTGTCGATGGTTCAAGTTGAGAGACGGCGTTGGTGGTGAAGAAATAGAGGAGGAAAGATTAATGCGGAAAAACAAAAAATCCCGAGGTGAATCGGGGAAGATTAGCGCTCTGCTGAGAAACCTATCAGTTTCTTCGGTTTTTCTTCCTCAATCATCATTCTTTTGATTGCGTCGAAGACAATTTTAAAGTTTTTATCATATTTTCTTTCCATATCTTCGATCTTTAATCTTAAATCCCTGTTTTCTGCTAGCATTTGACGAATTTTAGTGAAAGTTCGAATAATTTGAATGTTGACGCAGATTGCTCTTTCGCTTCGAAGCACACTGGAAAGCATGGCAACTCCTTGCTCGGTGAAAACGAATTTTTCGTAGCGATCTCCACCCCAACTTGAGGTTCCATTTTGGAACCTCAAGTTTTTAGACTCTTCTTGGCTTATCTGAAACATAAAGTCATCCGGAAATCTTTTAAAGTTTCTTTTAACGGCTTTATTAAGATTCTTAACTTTTACCCCGTAAAGTTCTGATAAATCTCGATCCAGCATTACCTTTTTCCCTCGAATCAAATAAATCTTGTTTACGATTTTCTCCGGTATTAAGGCCATCGAGATATCTTCCTTGTTTAGCATTATTTGAAATTAAAATATAATTTTTACTATCTTTTTTATTTTCATCTTTGAAACCGATTTTATTTCTCGTCAATCATAAAATATTAAATTAAAAATAGATTTGTTTGAGTGAGACTGAAAACCCTCTCTGCAAGATGAAAAACAGCTCTGTGAAAAAACAGATTGGAAATTGCGATGAGGGAAGTTTCGTGATTGGATGAAGCTAAGAACGTAATTCTTAAACTCCAACCATGTCTCCAAAGCCAAAAAAATCAAAAAACAAAAAAGCGATAGCGATTTTTGAAGGCCGGAAAGTTCGTCGGGTTTGGGATGAGGAGAAAGAAATGTGGTATTTTTCGGTAATTGATGTGGTGGCTGTGCTAATCAACCAAACGGATTTCAAAAAAGCAAAAAGTTACTGGTCTACTCTAAAAGAGCGCTTAAAAAATGAAGGAAATGAGTCGGTCACAAAATGTGACCAACTGAAGTTACAATCTTCCGATGGAAAATTTTATAAGACGGATGCTGCCGATGTTGAAACGTTATTACGTCTGATTCAATCAATTCCTTCCCCCAACGCTGAACCGTTTAAACTTTGGCTGGCTAAAGTGGGATATGAGAGAATGCAAGAAATTGAGAATCCCGAATTGGCTATGGATCGGATGAAGGAACTTTATGAGAAAAAGGGTTATCCGAAAGATTGGATAGATAAAAGAAGCCGAGGCATTGCTGTCCGCCACAGTCTTACCGATGAGTGGCGAGAGAGGGGAGCTAAAAATAATTTGGAATATGCTATTCTAACCAATGAAATTATGGAAAGCGCTTTTGGCTTGAAGGTCTCCGAATACAAAAAATTAAAAGGACTGGAGAGGGAAAATCTACGTGATCATATGGAGGACATTGAGCTTATTTTAACTATGCTAGCTGAAGCAACGACTACTAAAATTACTCAGGATAGAAATTCCAAGGGTTTTTTGCCAATCAAAAAAGATGCGTATGACGGAGGTAGCGTTGCGGGAAGAACTAGAAAAGATATCGAAGAACGTTCGGGAGGCAAGGTTGTTAGCCCGAAGAATTTTTTAAAGAGAAATAAATTAAATAAAAATAGATAAGAACAACGAAAAAAAACGGTGGTCATTTTTGAAGGATGGTATGAAACCGTAGCAAAATGTCACGGTTTGAAAATATTTGCGCAAAAGGGGATTATTGTATATAATAAAACCAGTAATTAACCATAAATGATTTATAGGTATATATGAAAAATACTATTTTGTCAGAAAAAGATGCCAATCTAATTGAAAAAGCCATTTTAACCCATGGCCGAATTTTGGAAGTGGAGAAGCTAATGGCTATTTTAAGAGAAACGTACAGTGACGCTTCGGCACATAATCGAATAAATCAGCTGGCTCGTTCCGGATGGCTAAAAAGAATTAAACAGGGTCTCTATCTGGTTTCCGACAGTGTTTCTGCCCGATCACAGAATGATGCTTCATTGGTATTAATCGCTAATTACTTGAATAGCGAATCATATGTTAGTTTGTCTTACGCTTTGAATTATCATCAAATGTTTGATCAATATGGAAAAATTGTCACAAGCGTTACAACTCAAAGCAGTAAAAAATATGATTTCGACGGACATATTTTTAAATTTTCCAAGGTTAAAGCTGATCAATATTTCGGTTTTGTTGAAAAAAGGGAGGCGGGAAAGATAATTAGAATTGCCGAAGCGGAGAAAGCTCTGATTGATTTTCTTTATCTCGACAAAAGTTTTGGTTCTTCCAACTTGGTTTTCGAAAAAATAAAGGAGCACAGCAATGTTCTTGATCTAGAAAAATTACAAAAATATGCCATTCGTTCCAGCTTGGCGACAGCTCGGAAGATTGGCTTCATTCTGGATGCTCTTAATTTGAACTCAGATTATATTTTTAGCAGGTTAAATAACAAATCCGGATTTTCTCGTTTTAGTAACGATTCTAAATTATTTAACGCTAAATGGCGATTATACTACGATGATAGAATTATTGGATAAAGCATCCTTATTGTTTCTAAATAAAAAACTAAAATACCCGTTGGCTATTGCGGAAAAAGATTATTTTTTGGCGATTGTTTCAAAAATTATTTATGAGTCACCGTTGAGAAAGAAACTAATTTTTAAGGGTGGAACAGCTCTTCATCATGTTTATCTTCCTCAATTGCGTTTTAGTGAAGATTTGGATTTCTCCGCTAATCGTATGCCGATCGCAGTGGAGGAAGTGAGGAGAATTCTGGAAGAAGAAGATTTTCTGACAATAAAAAAAGATTTTGTCTCCAAAGCCACTATTAAAATTGAGCGTTTACTTTTCAGTGGTCCGATCGGTCAACCTAACTCTTTAAAAGTCGAAGTGGATTTCCTGCAAAATGTTGTATTGACCCCGCGCGAGTTAGAGTATAAGAATGTTTACGGTGTGAAAACCAAGGTGCGGGTGATGGACATTCGAGAAATTGCCGCTGAAAAAATACGAGCAATGAACGACAGAGTTCGCTATCGTGATTTTTATGATTTTGTGATGATTTTTTTAAAATTTCGGCTTGATTTGAACGAAGTGGTTGGTTTGGTCGGGCGGAAAGAAATTCGCAAAACCATCAGCCCGAAAAATATTTTAAACAATTGGGAATTAGCCAAAAAAGACAAGAATAATGAATCTTTAGGAATCTATTTCACGGAGGAGCTAACAGACAATCAGATCTTAAAACAACTTAAAAATTTAAACTTTCCCGATTTACCGGTGAAAGAGTAAGACC
>CAIUEV010000141.1 GCA_903898335.1 uncultured bacterium
CTATGATATCAAAGATAAAATATTTTTTGGCCAAGTCGCTATTTTCTCCGCTCCATATTTAATGGTTTTGCTGGCGCCTCAGATTTCTCAAGATCATCCGTGGTTCTTGAGAAGGTTTTTACCCTTGATTTTACCGTTCGGGGTTCTTGCCGGATCAGTCTTTATCTACAAAATAGCCAATCAGTATTTCAGAAAAAAGAAGTATCTTATTTATTTGGGGTCGGTTTTGCTCCTGTTCTTTTTCAGTTTTCCGGCCAGTGCTTACTTTTTTGCTTTAAAAACGGATGAGGGCAGAGCGGAGGCTTTGGAGCAATCAGCCGGTTTCATTGCAAGGCAGGAAAATCCTATCGTTTTTTTGCAAAGAGAGTCAAGCGGGGATGGTTGGAAAATGTTTTCTCTACCGCTAAATTCAGTTTACAATATAGAAGCGGTCTATGTGTATAACCCCAAACAAATATTAGAAATGAAAAAACTAATCGCAGAGCGATTTTCCAAAGGAGAGAAAAGTTTCATAATATTACCTTCAAACGCTTATTCTTTTGAGCACGATCTCAAAAAAGGATTTAATTTGATTTTGGAAAAACAGATCGATTACAACAATCTTTCTCTAGAGATAGATCCGAAAAAAAGAGAGACCGATTGGCCGACTCTGGAAAAAACAAAAAATTCAGTTAAAATATATTCACTTAATTTAAAGTACGAATAAAAAATATTTTATTTAAACTAAAACAAAAATGAAAAACCTTAAGAAAAAATATTCGGGAGGCTTTACCATTATCGAGTCGGTAGTGGTGCTCTTCATAATCGGACTCTTGACGGTAACGGCTTCAATCGGCTTCAGTCGAGCCAATAGAGAGAAAATAGTTGACCAGGCTTCCAGAAAAGTCAGTGCGGAACTGGGAAAATTGAGAGACAGCTCGTTTCTCGGCCAAAAGGTGAATGATATTTTTCCTTGCGGTTATGCCCTCTCCGTTAAAAAAGATATTACTAACGATAATCAATCCTTTGGACTGACTTATACTTCCGATTCGGGGATGGACAGATTGAGCGTTATAGATGAAGATAAAATTTGTGATGAAAAAATCAACAGTCTTTCGATTAACCTGGCTTCCATTCCGGGAACATCGCCGATAGACGTTAATCTGGGAAAAGCTCGAGTTGTTAAGATTGACGGAACATCGATGGGGTTATCCAACGATCTGAGCTGCCTGACGGTGCTTTTCTCCGCTCCCAGACAGGGAACTTATTATTGTACGGGAGGAGCCACTTGCCCACCCAGCAATTGCACCTTTAGCAGCTTTTCCGGAGATAACAAATATTTTGATATTACTTTTTCGACCACCGACGGTATTTCTCCCGCCTCCACTAAAATTCTTAGAATCAGCCCAAGCGGAAATACGTCAATCGTCATTCCCTAGTAGCCCGTCTATTCAGATAGATTCTATCTCCGACTTTTTTTACCCATCCCTCGAGCTCCAATTGAGTTATTTGCGAACAAATTATGGCTGTTGCGGTGTCTGTTGTTTTTACAATCTCGCTGATCCCTACGGATGGAATTTTCTCCAAAAGATTTATTATTTTTAATTGAATCGGATTAAAATCGGATTTAACTAGACTATTTTCGATTTCAAGATGATTGCCGGTAATTTCTGATCCAAAAATTTCCAATTCGATTTCTTGCTCATTGGCAATCATGGAAGCTCCATTTTTAAGAAGTATATTAGCTCCGTGACTTAAAGGAGAAAAAATGCTACCCGGGAGACCAACAACCCTTCTTCCCTGCTTAATGGCAAAATCAGCCGTTATCAGAGCTCCCGATTTATATCCCGCCTCTATGATAAGAAGACAGTCGCAGAGACCGCTAATAATTCTGTTTCTGGCGGGGAAATTCTGTTTAAAATAATCGGTTCCGGGCGGAAACTCACTGACTATGACGCCTTCGTGTTCCATAATTTTTTTGGCCAACGGATAATTGACACGTGGGTAAATTTTATCCAGACCTCCGGCGAGAACGGCTATGTTGGATTTTTTGATTTCCAAAGATTTTTTATGAGCCAGTGAATCGATGCCGATAGCTAAGCCGGAAATAAGACAGAAATTATGGTATTTTATAATTTCCATAATATTTTCTATGGCTGTTTGGCCGTAATTGGAAAATTTTCGGCTACCGACAACCGCTAAACCGAAATCGCTTACCGCAAGCTTTTTCAGCTTGGCGGGGCTGCCCAAACAGTAAAGTACCAGAGGAGGATTTGGAATATTTTTCAGTTTTTCGGGGAAGTTATCCGAATCAAAAGAAATAAGATTAATCTTATTCCTTTCCAAATCAGAGGCGAGTTTTTTGAGAGAAAAATTACTCGCTTTTTTAGTTAAAGAGGCCAGCTTTTTGATAGAAAAAACAGTTTTTAATTCTTGATTGAAAATTCCTTTCTTTAAATTTTTCCAAGTTTTCTCAACTCCTCCTTCCATTGTTTCAATTTTTCTTATGCGTTCGATTCCTCCGACTCCGATATAAAAAAGGCCGGCCCAGATTAAGTCAGTTTTTGAGAAACTCATTCTTTAATTTAAGTTCCATTTATAATTTGCAAGACAATGTTAACTGATCAGAACTTAAATTTTTCTTAAATCCAGATTAAAAAAAGTATAGATTCTTGAAATTTTCAATTTGGAACAATAAAAAAAGCGAGGTGATTAACCTCGCTTTTTTCTGAAAAGAATAGTAAAAACGACTATTTCAATTCGATAGTGGCTCCGGCTTCTTCAAGCTTGGCTTTCAATTCGTCGGCTTCGGCTTTGTTAACTCCGGCTTTGACAACTTGAGGAGCGGCATCAACCAAATCTTTGGCTTCTTTCAATCCTTTACCGGTGATTTCTCGAACTAATTTTATGACGGCGATTTTGGCACTGCCGGCACTGGTTAGCTCGACATCGTAGGAACTCTTCTCGGCGTTTCCACCTTCTTCACCATCGGCGGCTCCGGCTGGCATTGCTCCCATAACCATGGGGGCGGAAGCGCTAACACCGAATTTATCTTCAAGAACTTTGACAAGTTCTGAAAGATCGAGCACGCTCATCTTTTCAATTTCGGAAACGATTCCTTTGAATTTTTCCGGAACTTCTTTGACTTCTTTTACTTCCTCGGTTGAGGTTTCCTTTACTTCTTCTGACATGATGTTTGAATTAATTAATTATAATTAAAATTATTTAGCTTCTTTCTTGTCGGCAATCGCCTTCACTACATTGACCAAGCCGGAAAGATTTCCGGATAAAGCCCAAACGAAGCTGCTGATCGGAGCATTGATTGTTCCCACCAATCTGGCCAACATTTCTTGCTTGCTTGGCATTTTCGCCAGTGCTTCGACTTCTTTTCCGCTAATGATCTGTTTCTCCAAAACACCGCCTTCAATCTTTAGCTTGTCGTTCTTTTTAGCGTAAGAAAAAACTTTTTTAGGCACTTCCGTTTCCTCTGGTCCGAAGATAAAAGCTAACGGTCCTGTGAACTGGCGACTATCAAACTCAACCCCATTGTCCTTTAAAGCCAAATTGAGTAAAGTTTTTTTAGCCACTTTTAATTTTCCGCCGGCTTCCTTAATTCCCTTCTTGAGCTCATTGGTCTCTTCAACGGACAAGCCTCGAAAGTCGGCCATTACCAAGACTTTATTTTCTTTTATTGTCTGGCTCAGGTCGTCAATGATGGCCTTTTTTTGTTCTTTGGTTAACATGAAATTTATGCTAAAAATTATAAAAACTTGCCTTTTAAGCAAGTCTCGGAAAAATAAACAACTGTGAAGACCCTCCATGGGGTAATTCAGACTGTTCTTCTCCGCAAGACTTACTTGAGTGCTTGCAATCTTTGAAGAAAACTATGCCTCAAATAAAGCATTTTTTATCCAAACTGTCAAATATTCTTGATGTTAGTTACGATTCTCAATTTTATCCAGTAGTTTATCCCATTCGAGATCGACATTTCTTTGGATATCAGAAACAATTTTATCGTTTTTTCCGTCTCTGAATAAATGTTTGAATCTTCCTTGAAGTTTAAGAAAATCTTCAACGGGTAAGTATTTTGAAGGCTTGTAGTTTAGAGTGTATCTTCCCTTTTCGTATTCAAAAAGCGGCCAAAATCGAGTTTCGGCGGCTAATTTTGATATCTTTACATACTGCCCCTCCGGAAATTTCCAAACGGTAATACACGGTGAAAAAACGACTAAAACAGCCGGTCCGTCA
>CAIUEV010000142.1 GCA_903898335.1 uncultured bacterium
AAGCTTGCCTATTGGTAGGCGGGCTAGAGAGTTTATAAAGGTAAAAAGTTTGAAATTTAAAAAACAAAAATGAAAAATCATCTAATCGTTCCTGTCGTAATTGCTCTTCTAGCTATTACCACTCTCGATACTTACGCTTGGGTCGAACCCGATCAACTCCCACCCAATGGCAACATTGCCGCCCCCTTAAACACCGGATCCTCTGCTCAATCAAAAATCGGTGGCCTTATCTTAAACATAGGTAACGCCCTTTACGGTCTCATAGTTAAAAACGGTAACTCCGGCTTCGGCACCGAAACCCCCAGCGAAAGAGTGGACGTCAACGGAAACATCAAGCTGAACGGTAAAATCATTGGCCTCCAAGCACCAACGGACGCGAACGATGCGGTAAACAAGGGATATGTGGACGCGATAATCGGTCAAGGGGGAGGCGGTGGTCCGATGTATGACAACAAAATTGTCGATATGGTTCCGCCCAACGCTTATTCTGAAATTTGTTTCAAAAACGGACAGACTCTATACGACAAGCACGATGGAAGCTCCACTACTCAAGGAGGGAATTGCGTTCCGGGAGACAGAGGATATGTTATTGAAAAAAACAGAAGAAGCGCTAGTTTTATAGAAGCAAAAGCGACTTGCACCTCAAATGATATGCGTCTCCCAGAGCCTTTTGAATGGCAATATGCTTGTTCACATAAAAATGAGGCTAATATTGGGGATATCTTAGACAGCGGTTATGAGTGGGCATCCAATATTCCCAGTATGGAGGTTGTCCAATACAATAGATATTTTACGGGAGCTCCTGTTATTGGAAACGGGACTTGTTATCTATCTTATTATGGCGTTATAACAGCAGATAACGGAGGAGGATATCCGTGGCAATACGCTTATCGTTGCGTTCGTTGAGATTACAAATTTCTATTTGATTATTTTAATCTTGTAAATTTTTTTATGTTTTTGGTCTTGATTTTTAATTTGTTTCTGCTGTCTCTCTTTTCGGAGTATTCGTTTTTAGAAAGTATTCAAGCAAAGCCTTTAGGTTTTGGAAGAGTCGATTGCGTTAAAGAGGTAAAAGAGTTTACTGTGCGCGGTTCTTCGATGACTGATTTAATCAATCAAGGAGAGAAAGTTAAAATTTTATTCGGTTTTTACGATTGTAATGAAATCCGAAGAGAAGACGTGGTGGCCTATGATTACAAAGGTAATTCCAATTTGATTATTAAGAGCGTGAAGGGATTGCCGGGAGACAATTTTAAAATTAACGAGAAAGACGGATTGCTTGTGATAAACGATATTGCGGTTCTGAATAATCAAGGAGAATCTTATTTTTTGGACGACCAAGACAAAAAAATGTTAAAACTTTACGAAAGAGATTATCGGGGGAAAATCCCACCGGAAACTTATTTGATTTTGGGTAATTTGGCTTCCGGCTCGACAGATTCGACCCGTTTTGGTCTGGTTGGCAGAAAAGAATTGGTTGGCGAGGTCGTGAAATTTTGACAATCGCTAAACTTCTCATAAAATAAAATAAAGTATCTAATTTAAAACAAAAATGAAAAAAACTCTAACCATCGTTCTTTCAACCCTGACCATGGTGGCGCTATCCTCAGCCACTTACGCTTGGGTAGAACCAGATCAAATGCCACCTAACGGTAACATTGCCGCTCCTCTTAACACCGGATCTCTCGCTCAATCAAAAATCGGAGGTCTGATTATAAGTATCGGTAATGCCGCTTACGGTCTCATAATTAAAAACGGTAACTCCGGCTTCGGCACCGAAACCCCCACCGAAAGAGTGGACGTCAACGGAAACATAAAACTGAATGGTAAAATCATCGGCCTCCAAGCACCAACGGATGCGAATGATGCCGTGAACAAAGGTTATGTGGACGCGATAAT
>CAIUEV010000143.1 GCA_903898335.1 uncultured bacterium
ACGGAGGCCAAAATAATCAAAACCGGAAGCAATGCGAAACCTCTTTTTCCGGGAATCATCTAGCTTTTTTTGTATTAAATTAGTTTGTAAAGTTAAAAAGTTTATAAAGTTTGAAAGTTAACTACTAAGGTCTCTTTATGAACTTTACTAACTTTATGAACTTTAATAACTTTATGAACTTTATGAACTTTCTAACTGTCTTATTTTAGAGGGAATTTTTGATTTTGTAATATTTTGAATTTCCAATCGAATTTGAAGTTCCAATCAAAAAAACACCTGCCTAAAATCGGCAGGTGAAAAAATTTATTAAAATTATTTTCTTTATTGTTATTTCGCTATGCGGTTGGAGTAGATTTTTCCGGGGACGGGGCGGTGGCGCTTCCCCCTTCCATTTTTGAAAAAGCCAAATAGGCCGGAACAACTAAATTCGCTATGGGAACGATCATCAAAATTCCGAGCCAATCCGGTTTCTTGACCGCCTTGGCCATAGCCATCCAAACTACAATCATAATGGCGATGTTAATTGGCGGAATCAAGAAGAGGAAAAACCACCAAAGCGGTTTCTGGGCTATTCTTAGCATCAACAAAACATTAAGAATCGGAATCCAGGCAAACCAACGATCCTTGGTGCCGGTTTTTTTGGCAATTTTCATTAAACAGATAGCAAAGAAAACGTAACAGACAAGAGCTAGAAAGAGAAAAAAGATAACCATCATTCCCAGAAAGACCGCCACTCCGGCATCGACAGCGGGAACACCGCCGGTTAAATTTTGTGCCCCGTTGGCCACATCTGACGGATTAAGGCCTTCTAAAGGGATACTGTTCTCATCGAGGGTTTTCATTGTTGATTTTTAAAATTTAAGTTTCATTTTTACTTATTTTAGTGTATCTTATTATAAAGGACAAATAATCTAAAAATAAAAAAATGAATGAAGAACAAATAGTGACTTGCGGTGGACTTGATTGTTCTACCTGCGATTTACTGGCAACAATTAACGATATTATCGGGTGGTTTTTCGGATCGGCTTTAGCGGTAGCCATCCTTTTTCTGATGTTGGGCGGATTTTTTTATGTAATGGCGGCCGGCGAGGAGAAAAAAATAGCTCAGGCTAAAAGATGGATTAAAAGCTCGACTTGGGGATTCGGAACGTCTCTTTTGGCTTTTTTGATGGCAGTGACGACTTTTTCCGTGGCCGGATCAAAAAGGGGCGACGGCTGGTTTCAAATTAAATGCGAGGGTGACGGGATCTCCTCCACCGAAACGAAGGAAGACTATTCGCCGGGTGACAGTGCTTACCTGGAGGAAGATCGAAGCGATCAGATAATTTATTCAAACAGTATCAGCTCCTTGGCTTCCGGAGACAACAGAATTATGAAAATCAATACATCTAATTTTTCCGCGGATAGCTTTTTAAAAGATTTGCAAAACTTGCCGACGGAAAGAAAAATAAAATTTATTTTGGGCGATGAGAGTTTGAGTGACCAAGAAATTATTCGTTACAAAAATCTCGATTTGGGGTTTGATCCGGAAAAGCTTGGCAGCTACACCTTTGAGAAGAGCAATAATCCGTTGATCGGGGACTCGTTAAGAGATAGCGCAAACAAAATTAAAGAAATTGCGTCGATAAATACGACCGACGTTGACGAATATTTTTTGGTGAAAAACGGTGAGGCGCTGAAGAAGGTTACGGGTGAAGCGATGACGGAAGCGGATTGGCCGAAGATCGGAGGGACTGCGGCCGCAGTTAAAACAATGGGGACGGTGGCGGAGGTGGAAGGTAAATCGCTCTACGCCTATGTTTCCGGCGATCCGATCGGTGAAATTGATAAATGTTTGGAATCCGGCGGAGAGATGAACGAATTTCGTAACAAATGTTTGGCGGAAAAAGAAAATTATTCCAGTCGTAATTTAAAATGCTCTGAAGTGTACAATCCGATTTACGAATGCGATTGCCCTAAAGGGGCGTATTTGTCAGGAGAAAAATGTGTTTCGGCCAATGAAAATATTTTTGAACAGGATAAACCGAACGATAACGAATCGGTTGAGAATGATCAAGGTGGCAACAAAGATGGCGAAAAAGTGACAAAAACCTATTGTAAAGACGTTTTTTTGGAGGAGAAAAAATGCCCCGCTGCTCGTTGCGAAGGAGATCAAATGATGACTTATCCCTCTTCGGTAAAAGACGCCTGCACGGATACTCCAAACGGACCGTCGATAAGAAAAAATTTATGTACGGGTGAAGTGAGTTCGGATAGCGCACAAAATCAAAGATGCAAAGAGATTCTGGATGCTAAAAGTAACGAAGAGAAGAGACAGGAAGCGGAGAAGGTTTATGAGCAAAACAAACAGAGTCCGAATTGGTACGATAATATTTTGGATAAGGAATATGACAAGGGCAAGGATGTCGGCCAAAATCAGAGCGGCACGGATAACGGCGGTAGCACCGGAACGAATAACGGAAAAACGGGTACCGACAACGGTCAAGATACCGGTCCGCTGCCTCCCGACAAAGGAGCGGGTAATTTTAATCCGGCCCCTTCCTTTAAAGAGTTGAAAGAGTGCATCGGGCTAAAAGACGATCAGATTCCTTACAATGGGATTTTGGTGGTCTTGTTGAATCCGGCCGATCCGCTCAATCGAAAACACGTTGAAAACATCAGTCGGATGTATTACTTGGCTAGAGATGGAAAACTAATCGGTAAAAACGGCGGAAGCGCGACGGAGACGGGCGGCCAAGAATATGGAGCCAGAACCTATGACAAAAGCACAACAGGCAGTCCCAACGGCCCCTCCATGTGGGGACGAGGTTGGAAAATATTTAAAGGCCCGACCAAATACGATAAAAACGGCTGGACAGACCATTGTTCTTACGGATCGCATGACGGTTTCAAGACCGGAGTGAGTGAAAGAGCCCTGGATGAAGCCAATCTCAAAGGGGGTAAGGTGACTTCGGTTTCTCGTTGCGGTCAGCATATTCGGAACAAATACAGTTCCGCCGGTTGCGCTACCATGGGAGACAACACCCGTTGCGGTTTTATCAATACGTCCAAATCTTATATGTCTAAATCCAATGGGACGATTATGCAGATTAATTTGGTGGGAGAGATAAACTCTTCCAACGGCAAATTTTCCAGTCCCGACTGTGGTAAAATCGATTACTGCGGAGCCAAGCGGGCTTTTGAGGGCAATTCCGGAGCGCGTCGATTCAAAAATGACCCGAATGACGGATACGATGCGGGTGATAAGCGCCGAGTGGGCTGTTAGAAGAGGATAAAAAGCTATTTTTACTGTTGTAAAGATTTTCTGTAATAAAAAAACACCCGAGCCAAAGCTTGGGTGTTTGTGTTTGTGAGGAGCGAAATATCTTTTAGTTAGATTCGCTCGCCAATTTTTTTACAGTTTTCCGCGGGGAGGCATTTCGAGTCTTTCGAGGGCCGAAAAATGCTCAAACATTTCTTCTCTGTTTGGTTTATTCGACCTGAGAAGAAACATATCCTCCCCGTCCATCATCATACTCTCCTCGAAAATCTCGAGACTCTTCCTCGGTGGGCCGAACTTTTTGTTCATCTCTTCTTTTAGCGAGATTTCTTCGTTGCGGTCGATTTTCTCCAAGACGCAAACATCGTCGTCTGCCATTGTTTTTCCCTCCGCAAACTTTGTAATTCCGCGACATAGTTAACCCCCAAACTAATCCTTTAATTAACCTAATTCGCAGTTAAACAGACCTATCCTCTTTGATTCTCCTGACGAAAATTTCAAAAAGGTCTTCCAGTTTCGGGTTCCAGCTACCGAGTAGCTTTTGAGCTTTGCAAATTTCTTCCTTGCTGGCTATTCTGACCCATGAGTCCAGCAGCCTTCTTCGGTTAGATTTACTGAAAAAAGTTACTTTTTTGACCCACTCCTCTTGCTCTCTTTCGTTAACAAGAAAGAAGGGTTTGTGAACAAAGGCCGATTCTTGAAAAAATCGGAGAATAGCCAGTGGAAATAAACTTCGCACTTCGGCCGACATTTTCGGTACCCCCTTTGAGCGGAAAATTTTTAAGGAGCTTGTTTAAGCTATTTTTAGCCTAAAAATAGTCGAAAGTCAAGGTTAGATTTGGATAATCGGAAAAAACATTTTAAAATAAACAAGTTAAATTGACGGCAACTGTTTTCTTTGTTTTTAAAATAAAAAAGTTAATGTATCGGAAAATATTTAAAATCTTGTTTTTTTTCATCTTGACCGGGTTTTTGGCGGGTCAAAATTTGGTGTCGGTTTTGGCGGAAGACGTCCCGGAGAGCTCTACGACTGATGAGTCGGGAGGAGACGATTTTGATTTATATCAAAAATATCTTTTATATCAAAAGTACGAAAAAAAAACGCTCTACAGAAAATATTTGAGGTATAAATCGGGAAAACTTGGCAAACAATATAAGAAGTATAAGAAGTATAAAAAGTACAATAAAAAATCATACAACGCCTACGCCGGTTACGGTACTCAAGAGTATCAAGACGGCTATAACAGATACAGGGATTATTTGAACGGTCGCAACGATGCTTCCGGTGATTTGGGTGAGGCGGATTTGGGCGGTGGCTTGCTGGGTCCCGACGTAACAGTCGGTCTGACCAAATATTCCAAGAGCGCTTTGAAAAGTGATAAGATAAAAATCAAAGCGGAAGATGAAAACGGGGCGGCGCGAGCTTACAATATAAAAGATAAAAATAACAATTTGGTGGCGCAGATTCCGGCCTCTCAGGGGGAGCGAACTTATGTTGAATACGACGGATCGGATAAGTTGAAAGTTTCCAACTCGATTACGGCCGTTCTGGTTTCTGACGATGAATTGACTTTCGAGCCGGCTGATGGCGACCCCAACACGATGGTTTTCGACTACTCGAGACCCAATTCCAATTACGATAAATTCAGAGGAACCATAAAAATAAAGAAAAATGCCGATGGGGATTCGTTCTGGGTGATTAACAAATTGCCGATGGAGCATTACGTTTGGGGGATGGGCGAAATTACCGGTACGGGACCGAGCGAATACAATAAAGTAATGACGACATCTTTCAGGACTTACGGCTATTGGAAGATGAAGTTCTCCACCAAGTATGCAAAAGACGGTTTTAGAGTGGATGCGACTCCCGGTAATCAGCTGTATTACGGCTTTGAATGGGAGCAAAATTATCCACGCATTCGACAGGCCGCTTTGGAAAGTCAGGGCCACATTGTGATGTACCGCAAAGAGATTGCCATAACTCCCTACTCTTCTTGGACCGATGGTAAAACTCGCAGTTTTAAAGAGCGCTGGGGGTCGAGCGACTATCCATGGTGTAAATCGGTTAAAGATTCATACGGCAAACATCCGAGCAAGAGCACGAAAACTTTGGAAGCGGAAGGTAATCATATGGTGGGCTTGAGCGCCAATGGAGCCCTAAAGCTGGCCAAGGAGAAAGATTGGGATTGGGGCAAGATTTTACGTTACTATTTTTCCGGCATAACTTTGAGAAAAGTCTATTAAAAATTTAGTTTTTAAAGATGCTTAAAAAAAATCCTTTCTTAATTTTCGTTTTGGTGCTGGCGATTGTGATTATCGGTGGCTTTGCTTATAAAGTTTTTGGCGATCGTTATTTTAAAAAAACCAGTGAGACGCCGAAAGAGCTGAATAAAAATATTAACAGCGGATCTTCGACCAACAAAAACAGTACATTCATTGAAACAGATACTTCCGGCTCCGGTGGCAACGACAATAATAATTCGGTTGATAACGCTAATGGCAACGAAAATGAAGCGACCGGTGACGTTTCCAAAATCGGGCCGAAAGATTGTGAAAATCGTTGTGCCGATTTCAAGGGAGATGATTTAAGCTACTGTAAAGAAATTTGCGGTTTGAGTCAGAAAAACGTTAACGCATCCAGCGGCGATTGCAGTGACAAAGGCGGCCTTACTAAGGATTACTGTTTGAAAGATTTGGGTATTGAGAAAAGAGATTTCAAATTTTGCGATCAAATTACGGACGCAAAAATCAAGAAGAGCTGCCGCGATCGAATAACGGAGGATATGCTTGATTAGTAACAAGTAAAATTATGAGTTTTTGGGACGCTGCATTTTTGGGCATAATTGAGGGTATAACAGAATTTCTGCCGGTTTCTTCGACGGGACATTTGATTTTGGCCGGTCGTTTTTTAGGTCTTGCTCAAACGGATTTTCTCAAAACTTTTGAAATTGCGATTCAATTGGGTGCGATTTTATCGGTAGCTGTGGTTTATTTCAAGACTCTATTTACCAGTCGAGCGATAATCGAAAGAATTGCGGTGGCTTTTTTGCCGACGGCGTTTTTTGGAGCGTTGCTTTATAAAATTGTTAAGGAGGTTTTTCTGGAAAGCGACCGGCTGATTGCTTGGTCTCTTTTGCTGGGAGGCATCGCCATTCTTATTTTTGAGTGGAGAGAGGCTCGAAAGCAAAAAACCAAAAAAGAGGAATCCAAAATCCAAGCTGAAATTGCGCTGGCTGAAGATATATCGTTCAAAAAATCTTTCTGGATCGGAGTTTTTCAATCCCTGGCCATGATACCGGGGGTTTCTCGCTCCGGCGCCACTATTATCGGCGGGATGGCTTTGGGGGTTTCTCGAAAAAATATTGTGGAATTTTCTTTTTTATTGGCCTTTCCGACGATGCTGGCCGCAACCTGTCTGGATGTTTGGAAAAGTCGGGAAGTTTTTACGAGCGATAATATTTCTCTATTGGCCGTTGGCTTTGTTTTTTCCTTTTTGGTGGCTTGGCTGGCTATAAAATTTTTCTTGAATTTTATCAGAAAAAACACCTTTATAATTTTCGGATTTTACCGAATCTTGGTTGGATTTTTGCTTTTGATTTTTTTTATTTAAAATAAAGCTATGGAATTTATAGAAACCAAACTAAAAGATGCGTGGCTCATTAAACCGAAAGTCTTTCGGGATGACAGGGGCTTTTTTCTTGAATCGTATTCGAAAAAGATCTTTGAGGAAAAAGGCGTTAATTGCGACTTTGTTCAGGACAATCACTCCCTGTCCGTTGCCAAAGGGGTTTTACGAGGAATCCACTTTCAGAAAGATCCGATGGCTCAAGCCAAACTGGTGAGGGTGATTCGAGGCAATGTTTTTGATGTGATAGTCGATTTGCGCAAGGAATCTCCGACTTTTGGCCAATGGCAAGGTTTTGAATTGAGTGCTGATAATTTTCTGATGCTTCTCGTTCCGAGAGGTTTTGGCCACGGTTTTTGCACGCTCGAAGAAAACACCGAATTTATGTATAAAGTGGATAATTTTTATTCGGCGGAGCATGACTCCGGATTGGCGTGGAACGATCCGGATTTGAAAATCGATTGGCCGGTTTCCGAACCGATTCTTTCCGATAAAGATAGACAGCAAGGTAACTTTAAAGATTTTATTAACTCAAATAATTTATAAATTTTAATTTTAATCAACAAACCATGAAAACAAAAAGCTTGCTATTGGGATTGGTGGGGGCTTTCCTGCTCTTCCCCATGGCTGTTTTTGCCGGAGTGCCTGGCAAAAAAACTGTTTTGAGAGAAGCTACGGTGGCCAGCATCAGCGGAACCGCTCTGACCGTTTCCAAGGACGGTCAAAATTACGAAATTGATACCAACGGAGCCAAAATCAAAAGAAAGTACAATGCCAGAGCCAGCTTCGGCGAAATAAGAGCCGGCGATGTCCTTACCATTAAAGGCCGCTACACGACCGAGTTTCAAATCAGAGCTCGAGAAATAAAGGATCTTTCCATTCAGAGATGGAAAGGAACTTTTGTTGGGACGGTGAGCTCGATCGACTCTGCCAATAATAAATTTGTTTTGGCCTCCAACAAAAGAGGCAGTCAAACAGTGGAAGTTTCCAGTAATACCAAGTTTGTTTATCGAAAAACCGACAAGACCTTTGCCGATCTGAAAGTGGGCGACGAAGTGACTCTCAAAGGAACTTGGAATAGCACCAGCTCAATAATTTACTCTCCGGTTTGGGTTAAAATCAGAAAGACGGCCAGCTAGATTTTAGGTAACGGTAATAATAAATAAAATACCAAAATTAGTAAAGTAAGCGGTAGTGTCCTATTTTTGGCGTTAACATTGGGGGCTTGGCTTTGGTCGCCTCTTTCCTGGGCGGGAGACGTCTCTCTTTCCCAAAAGGAGGTGGCCGATTTAGCCAAGCCTTCAGTTGTTCGAATAGTGGAAAAAGTCAAGGGCAAGGCCACGGTTCCCGAGATCCAGGTTGATTTCAAGACCATGACGGTTGAACTTAAAAAAGTTGACGGTAAAGAAGCTCCTCCTTACGAGCTTCAAGTCGATGATTATTTTTCCGGTTCAGGTGTCATTGTTCATCCTGACGGTTATATTCTGACCAATTCTCACGTTATATCCTATCAGTCAATCAAAAATTTAATTGTGGCCGATTTTATTTATTCGGCGCTGGAAGAGGGGGCGCTTGTTCTCAATGAAGAGGAAATTCAACAGTATGTCAGTTCCAGGTCTGAGGAGGAAATCGAAGAATTCGCGGAAAAAGTTTCTGATTTTATTCTGGAAAGAAGCCAGTTTGAATTGGAAAAAAATATTGTTGTCCTTAATCCGGCTCTGAAGAAAGAAAAATTTGAAGACCTGGTGGCGAAAAGTTTTCCCGCTCAAGTTATAAGCGTAAATGACAACTTTTATAAAGATGATCGTGATGCCGCCTTGATTAAAATTGACCAAACAGGATTACCGGCGCTTTCTTTGGGTGATTCAAACAGCGTCTCGGTTGGGAAGAAAGTCTATATTTACGGCTACCCATCTACTGCTACAATAAATACTTCCGACAATCTCGAGCCAACTTTCACCCAAGGAACCTTAAGCGCCACTAAAGATTCAAAGAAAAAAGATTTTAAGATTTTTCAGACGGATGCAAAAATTTCTCGCGGCTCCAGTGGTGGGCCGCTGTTGGATGAATCCGGTAAGATTATTGGACTAGTTACTTTTATTACGGCTGAAACTTTCAAGGAAGAAGGCGATAGTTTTGCCTTTGCTTTGCCGATAGATCTGTCCGTTAATTCTGTGAAAAATTTTATTTTGCCCGAAAAATCTATTCCTGAATTTACTTCCGGTAAATATGAAAGTGGTTTTTTGGAGGGGTTGACTTTCTTTAGAGAGAATCAATGTTCCAAGGCTATTGAAGCTTTCGGGCGAACTAAAGACAGTATTAATGAAAATTTTCTCAGCGAAGAGCGAGTTGGTGATTATATTGGACAATGCAATGAAAAAATCAAAAAAGGTCAATCGAATGACTCCTCTCTTTCCATCTGGGTAAGTAAATTCAGAGCGATAGACCAGACGACTAAGTGGATCGTGGCGACCTCTTTGGCTGTTTTGATTATCCTGGCTATTGCTTGGCTATGGCTTTTTCGAAAGGTCAAGCGCGACGAGAAAGAGCTGGACAACGTGGAAGAATTTCTCCATCTCAATCTGGAAGATGGAAAGCCTACGAAAAATAGTGAGGAGAATTCAGAGGAAAAAAATACGAATATAGCTTTAGAGGAAAAATCAGAAGACAAAAAAGATTTTCTGGATCAATTCAAACCGTAAATTATTTTATTTTAATAGTCG
>CAIUEV010000144.1 GCA_903898335.1 uncultured bacterium
CTCAGTTGAACGCTGCCGGCAATGTCACCATCAAGGCCAAAGTCAAAGTCGGTGACAAGTTTGTCAACTGTGAAGAAAGTTCTACCGATGTGAAGCAGAAGTTGGAGGAAGGGGTTTAGATTTTTCTAAAAAATTGATTATAATAAATAAAAATAATTCAGCTTAAAAACAAAAAATGTTTTATCAAAAGAAACTCTCTCTCTATGTTTTGTTTGTGATGGGCCTACTGGTTTTGGCGAGTTTTGATTCTTCAGTTAAGGCGGAAGATCAGAATGATTCCGGTTTTAAGGACAAATATATTGATTATCTTAAACAGCTGCCGGCGCCGACCGCTTTGAACGGCGGTCAATCGGACAAATTTAGAATGTCTTTTCCCAACCATCGTTTTCCTTTTACGATTTGGAATTTGGACATAAAAAGTAAAAATCAATTTTCCTTTAAACCGGAAGAAGTTTTGGAAGTCAAAGGAGATTTGAGCTACGAATTTAAAGGCAAAGAAAACGCTAAAAAAATTCAAGAAACTTGCTTGGGTCTCAACGATAATCAAGAAGATGCTTGCAAAATGCCTCAGCTCTTGCCGATTCCGGAATTCAAAAATATTGGAATTTTGGCTCAGATCTGGAGAAAAGACGAGGGGGAAGGTGTCAATAAAGGAGATTATCTGGTCGACGAATTTTATGTTTTAAGTGATGGAGATCTTAAGGAAAAAGAAAAATTACCTTTCTCGCTCAAGTGGAAAGTGCCGGGAAAAATAAAAGATGGTGATTATTATGCTTTGTTGTTTGTAAATCAAAATAAATATTTCGATCTGTTGGGTAATCCTTTGACGGTTTTTTCTGAGGGAAAACGTTTTGATTTTGGAATTGAAGGCAATGAAGGCGGTTTGGAATTGGATAAGAACGGTATAAAGATTAACGGTGCCGATTATGCTTACCGAGCTCCGGCGCCATCGATTACCGGAGATAGTGTCAATGTGGAATTGCCTTTAAGTAATCTAAGCGGTGAAGCAATCAACGCTCAACTGAAGTATGAAATTTATCGTTGGGGAAGAACTAATCCAAAAGATTTGGTTGATACGAAAAACGAAAGCAAAACTGTACCGGCCGGTGGTCGGGAAATGTTGAATTATAATTTCAAGCTGAATGATGTCAACAGTGTCTATGATTTAAAAATTACGGCCGAGGGCGCCAGCTCAAAAACGACTGCTTACGTCAGATTTGTGGTGAAGGATAAGAATCGAGGCATTGTGAGGTTTCTTTCATTGGTTGATGAGAATGGCCAGCAAAAACCTTTCTTCTGCGTCAGAAATGCTAATTGGGAGGGAAAATTCAAGGGAAAGATCAGATTGTCGGCTAATGGACAGTCCTTATTTGAGGAGGACGGAACAATAAATTCCGAAGAAGAAAACTGTTTTGTGGCAAAAAACAGTTTAACGGCGGGAGCTTGCCAAAAAATGGTTTTGGAAGTTATGGACCAAAACGGAAACTCGGTTGATAAACAATCGGTCGATTTGGGAGCTTGCGATTCCACTGTTGCCAATGAAATAAAGCCGGCCGATAATGGAAAGAATAGCTTACTTCTGATAGTTATCGCCTCAATTTTAGTGGTTCTTTCTTTGGGAGGTATTGTGATTCTAAAAAATAAAGCCAAATAATGAAAATCTCAAAACTGGTCAAGCTGATACTGTCTTCTTTCTCAGTTTTTATTTTTCTGACAGTTGCTCAAGTGCAAGCCTCTACCGAACCGATTCAAACCATTTCCGGTGAAGTTTCGACCACCGGATTATACAAAGAAGACATAGAAAAAGAAAATATTGATTGGAAAAGCAATTGGCTAGGTCTTGCTTTAAATAGTAACCATGGGGGAGCGTCTGATTACGCTATTCCCTTTTCTTTAGTTGGGAATTCAATTTGCGGATACCCTGAAAGCAGAGGAACTTTTTGTTTAGAATTTGACAATGACGGTAATTTTGTAAAATATACCGATAGTGGTAGGAGTAAGTTCTGTGTCGGTGACGATATTAATTGTAAAAATCAGAACTATGCTCAATTAAAAGTAAAAACAGCCAGAGTTCTTGGGTGCTCCTTTAATTGTAATCAAACCAACAAATATTCCTACAACGTCAAATATGAAACCACTAATCAAGGAGTAACCGAAACGGTCAATCCGGCCAAATCTTTCAAGTGTGAGGAAATCAAGGCGACTCTTACTCCTCAATCAGAGTGGTTTAGTTCATTGGCTCATGCTTGTGGGTATCAGGGCGGTGGTGAAAAAGTATTTACTATCGATCCTCCCTCTCCTCCAACTAATTTGATCAATTGTCCCGATCAAGCTTCCTGTCTTTCTCAAGCCACGGAATATAATCTAACTCCCACCACCTGGGCGAAAGGAGTCCAAAAAGTTCCGGCCTCTTGGGTAGAGAGTACTCAGAATTCTCTCTCTTCAGCTTCTCCCGACATGACTTGTTCTAACGGAAAATGTTCCACTCTCAAATCAGGCAAATACACACTATCATTAAATATTCCCGAAACTACCTACTACGGTCAGTGTCGAGGCAGTGCTACCGATGAAACGGTGGAAGGCAAAACCATAACCTCTCCTGCCGTCACCATCAACACCGATGAGGCTAAGATCCCCGCTCAAACCAGTACTCTGGATATCACAGTCCAAAACAGACCTCCCACCTCCACTGTCACTTTTGAAAAGAAATACTTGAGCGAAGGAGAAACCACTAAAGTCTACTGTGACGTAATCGATCCCGACTCTTGTTCCGACAAAATAGTCAAAATCAAATGGAAATGTATGGACTCTCAAGGACAAACAGATAACTGTTTCTTCCTGGATTCAAACTCAGTCTTCAGACAGGGAGAACTATTTAAAGAAATCACTCCTCAAAACCCTTACCGAGATACGGTGGATCTGAAATTAAACAAAAAAGAAACCTACTCCGTTACTTGTGAAGCTTGGGACAATGACAATGCCAATACTCTCAGTGGAGCGGGAATCAATTCAATCAAAGTTACCGATCCGGTTTGTATTGCCGATGGAACCTGTAACAGTAAATGCCCCGGAGATCCAGACTGCGGAGTTATCCCGGCCGGATCTTGCTACGTTACCAGAATCAAACCCGCCTTTGATATCAAAAAAATCAAACCCAACACAAAGGTAACCTTTGAAGCTAAGATATTCGGTAGTGTTGCTCCTCAAAAATACACTTGGTTCTGTGACAAAAATGAAACCGCTCAAACAGAAACCACCTCATCGGAAAAAACAATCAATCACACTTGCACCAACTATACTTTAGATAATCACACCTATGAACCTAAAGTAATCGTCACCTATCCGAACGGAGAAACCAAAGAGTGTATCAACAATGAAGACACCTCAGTCATCACCGACGGTATCGCTCCCAATCAAGTAGGATTTTGCGTAGTTGTCCCCGATGAAGGAGGAACAGATAACTCAGCCTGTGGAGACCAAACCACCGCCAAATTCAAAGTCTACACCAACTACGACTTAGACAATCCCACCTACCAATGGTCCAACTGTCCCGGAGCGGAAAACAAATCCAATGTCTCCTGTAACTACCAAACCTCCCAACTCTCAGAAAAGTTCACACCCGCTCTCACCATCCTTAACGACAAAGAAGAAATCAAATGTCCCTCCAACACTTCAGTCACCCTTTACAAGGAAGCCTCTTGCAAAGTCCTCAGTCGAGTCAAGGGATCAGGAGAGGACTACGCTAAGAATCCTCCTTCAAGAGTCTCTGATGTTCTGGAATCCAAGATTGAAAGAAAATGTTTAACGGGAGAAAACACCACCACTTGGGAGATCGTCGGTTCCGCTATCCAAAGCAGCGACAACAACAGTGCTCAAACTCAGTTGAACGCTGCCGGCAATGTCACCATCAAGGCCAAAGTCAAAGTCGGTGACAAGTTTGTCAACTGTGAAGAAAGTTCTACCGATGTGAAGCAGAAGTTGGAGGAAGGGGTTTAGATTTTTCTAAAAA
>CAIUEV010000145.1 GCA_903898335.1 uncultured bacterium
GGACACAAAAAATTTTTCTCTACTTTTTTTATTTGCCAAAGAAACAGGCGTCGAAACTCCGCCTAAAATATCTATTTCGGTAAGTAAAAAAGTGGCTAAAACTTCCGCTGGTCGTCATGAAATTAAAAGAAAAATTTCCAATTTTTTACGCGAGTTCATTGTGGAGCAACTGCCTTCAAATTTAAGAGGGGTTGTCTCTATCAAACCCAATAATGGCAAGATGCCAAGCCCGTCCGTCATCAGAGAAGAGCTTGCGCAACTCTTTAAACCGTTTATGTAGAAGAAATCACACTCTATTTTTGAAAATCAAAAACCGGCTCCAACCCTTCGATCTCTTGCCAACTTAAATCTTTAATGCGACCGACGTTCTTAATATCCGACTCAAAAGGCTTTAGCGATTCAACCCAAGCGGTTGAACCGGAAAAAACAGCTCCGGTCAAATCTTCATTCAATTTAATTCCGTGCTGAGCTTTATATTTTCTAATGGCTTCGATTGACTCAATCAAAGAATCTCCGGAAGCAATTAGTTTCGCCTCAAATCCATCTTCTTTGGGCCACGGTCTCATGTGAATCGATTTTTCCGAATATTTTTTATTTAAGAAAAATTGCTGATAGATCTCCTCCGTGATAAAGGGAACGAACGGCGCCAACAGATGACAAAAAACATCAAGTAGATAGACTAAAGTGGCTTGAGCGGATTGTTTTAGCTCTCCCTCTTCACCGTAAAGTCTTCCTTTAATCAGTTCAAGATAGTTGTCGGTCAATTTGGTCCAGAAAAATTTCTCGATCTTGATTTTGGCTAAACCGAATTCATAATTAAGCAGATCCGCCGTTGAATCGCTGATTAATTTCTTCACTTCCTCTCGAATCCAAGCATCCGTGGGATGAAGTTTTTTCGGCTCCTCCGGCATATTTTCCAAATTCATAAAGACAAAGCGAGAAACATTCCACAATTTTGTTAGAAATTTCTGTCCGGAACGAACATCTTCCTCTGAATAACGAACATTGGCACCCAAGCCGGCATTACAGGCCCAAAGCCTCAAAGCGTCAGCTCCATATTGATCAATCACCTTATCGGCAACAACAAAATTTCCGACCGACTTGCTCATTTTCTCTCCTTTGGCATCAGTCCCGTGACCGGAAATCATAACGCTCTTCCAAGGCAGAGAATCGGTATGCAAATGAGACTTTACCACCGAATAAAAAAGCCAGGTTCGGATGATTTCGAGCGCTTGAACTCGCAAAGACATCGGGTAAATAGTATCCGTCAAATCACTTTTGCCTTTCCATTTGGCGTTTATAAGCGGCGTGACGGAAGAAGTCATCCATGTATCCATCACTTGCATCTCGCCGGTAATCTTCTCGCTGCCACATTTCCGGCATTTTTGAACCGATTCGGGTTTTTCCGCTTCTCTGGGATCAACGGGCAACTCCGATTCTTGAGGTAAAATAATTTCTCCACAATCTTCACAGTGCCAAACCGGGAAAGGTACACCGAAAAAACGATCACGAGAGATACACCAATCCCAGCCAAGGCCTTCAACCCAATTAGTATAATGAATTTTCATGGAAGCGGGATACCAGTTCAGTTGATCACCTCTTTCCAACAGCTCCTTTTTTAAATCGAGAATTTTAATATACCACTGGCTGGAAGACAGAAATTCTACAGGATTTTTGCAGCGTTCATGGACGCTGATATTGTGCAAAATGGGATTTTCTGAAATCAAAAGACCATTTTCCTTTAATTCCGCCACTATTTCCGGTCGACTTTCTCGGACTCTTTTACCCTTGAATTTACCGGCTAAATCATTAAAAATACCGTTCTGATCAAAAATAATACGACTTTCAAGCTTATCGGATTTCCATTTTTCAACGTCATTTTGGTCCCCCCAAGTACAAACCATCATCAAACCGGTACCTTTATCCATTTCGACTTTGGGATGAGTTTTAATCGTTACCGAATTGTCAGTCAGAGGAACTTCGACTTTTTTACCAACCAAATCGGAGTATCTCGTATCTTCCGGATTGACATAAAGGGCCACGCAGGCAAACAGCAGCTCCGGTCTGGTTGTAGCTACAATCAGCCGCGGATCTTTCTTTTTACCGAACTGAATATCGTACATTACGCTTTTTTCCTCCTTATCTTCCAAATCAGCTTGGGCCAGAGCCGTATGACAGTAAGGACACCAATGGACGGGACTATCCAAACGATAAATTCTGTCTTTCTTAAAAAGATCAATAAAAGAAAGTTGGGCCACCCTTTGCGCCTCAGGCGAAATAGTATTATACAGTAAGCTCCAATCGACGCTCAAGCCGAGCCGACTCCAAAGATTTTGATAGACTTTTCCACCTTCTTTCGTCTCCTTAATGCACAAGTCAACAAATTCTTGACGGGTTATTTTTGACTTATCAACGTTATATTTCTTTTCCACGTGTCTTTCCGTCGGCAAACCGTTGTCATCAAACCCCATCGGATAAAAGACGTTATCGCCCAGCATTCGGCGAAATCTGACAATAACTTCCGCCTGAGTATAGCTCATAGCGTGTCCTACGTGCAAATGATCGGCACTAACATAGGGCGGAGGTGTATCAACCGAATAAACCTCACCTTTATTCTTTGAGGAAAATCGATAAATTTCGTTTTTCTCCCAAAATTTCGACCATTTTTGCTCTGTTTCCTTCGGAAAATAATGCTTGGCGATTTCCATTTCGAAAAATTAGTTTTAAATTTTGCCAAAAACAAGATTATTTTTTTGACAATTAGAAAATAAAGGCTAAAGTAACTTGTAGTTTGAAAATTGACTCAAACTATGTCTTATGATAGAAACTAAAAACGTTATAAGCAAGAAAACCAGTTGCTTTGGTGTTTTTTGTTTTTATCGAAAGCATTAAAGAATTTTATGGACAAAGAAATCGTAAAATTTGAAGGTGAAGTGGTTGAATCCCTGCCAAACGCCACTTTCCAGGTTAGACTGGATAATCAACACGAGATTCTAGCTCATATTTCCGGCAAAATGCGGGTTAACTACATCAAATTGATGCCCGGAGACAGAGTAATCGTGGAGATGAGCCCATACGACCTCAGTAAAGGTAGGATTATTCGCCGTCTATAATTGCATAGACGTCAGATAAAAAGTTTTTAAAATAATTTATTTAATCATGAAAGTCAAAGCTTCAGTCAAAAAAATTTGTCGTGATTGCAAAGTGGTAAAACGCAAGAAGAAAGTTTATGTCATTTGCAAAAAGAATCCTCGTCATAAACAAAGACAGGGATAGTTTTTTTGAATGAATCTTTATTTAAGTTTTTAATTTTTTTTAAACCATGCCACGTATAGTCGGAGTAAACATTCCTGAAAACAAAAGATTAGAGATTTCTCTCACTTATATTTTTGGAATTGGACGCAGCTTGAGTAATAAAATAATTGAACGAGCCGGTCTTGATAAAAATAAGCGAGCTAAAAGCCTTAACGCCGAAGAATTAGCCAAACTTAAGATTGAAGTTGAGAAACTGAAGACGGAAGGAGAATTGAGACACGTTGTCCTTTCCAACATTAAACGATTGAAAGAAATTGCTTGCTATCGTGGAATGAGACACTCCAGGCATTTGCCGGTCCGCGGTCAACAGACTAAGACCAATTCCAGAACCGTCCGCGGTAACCAGAGAAAAACCATGAGCAGCGGTAAGAGAAAAGTTGAGAAGAAATAAGATTTTATCAATCATTTAACTTAATTTATTTGATCACTATGGAAATTGTGGAAGAAAAACAAGAAGTAAAGGAGAATGTAACGTCCACTCCGGCTCCGACAAAAAACTTTTCTAAAAAAGGGTTTTTTCGCAAGAGAAGCGTAACTCGAGCTCAAGTGCATGTTCTTTGCACCTACAACAACACCAAAGTCACTATTACCGATATGCGAGGCGAGGTTTTGGGCTGGTCAAGCTCGGGATCTTTAGGGTTTAAGGGTTCAAAAAAATCGACTCCTTTTGCCGCCACTTTGGTCGCTCAGAAAGCGTTGGAAAAGACTGCTCGCTTCAACATTAAAGAAGTTGAAATTTTTATTAAAGGCGTGGGCGGCGGACGAGAAGCTTCCGCCAGAGCTGTCGGAAATGCTGGGATTCAGATCAATCGTATTAAGGACATTACCCCGGTTCCTCACAACGGTTGCCGACCTAAAAAACCTCGTCGAGTCTAGTTTCTATCCTCTATATCTCTAACTAAACTAAAACAATAAAAGAAAATGGAAGCCAAAGAAGTAAAAATTGGAGAAATTTCTCAAGTCATCGGACCGGTTGTCGATGTTTATTTTGCAGAAAAAGGTACTTTACCCTCAATTTATAATGCTTTGGAGCTTGAAAACGGCAAGGAACGTTTAGTTTTGGAAGTTCATCAGCATCTTGGAGCGGGTAAAGTTCGTTCCGTCGCTATGGGGCCGACTGATGGCCTAAAGCGCGGGATGAAAGTCAAAAATACCGGTCAATCGATACAAGTTCCGGTTGGGAGAGAAACCTTGGGACGGATGTTTGATATTTTGGGTCAGCCAATTGATGGGAAAGAAGAATTAAAGGAATCCTTGGAAATGCCTATTCATCGAGAAGCCCCGGCCTTTATTGACCAATCAACCAAAACGGAAATTTTTGAAACCGGCATCAAAGTTATTGACCTAATATGTCCTTTCGTTAAGGGAGGGAAAGTCGGTCTTTTTGGAGGCGCCGGTGTCGGAAAGACTGTTATTATTCAAGAGTTAATTCACAATATCGCCTCCGAGCACGGTGGATTTTCCGTATTTGCCGGTGTCGGAGAGAGAACTCGAGAGGGAAATGACCTCTATCATGAAATGAAAGACTCGGGAGTTTTAAAACAAACGACATTAGTTTTCGGCCAAATGAACGAACCGCCCGGAGCC
>CAIUEV010000146.1 GCA_903898335.1 uncultured bacterium
AGATTTTCAGTGAGATTAAATGGAATAAAAATAAAATTGCCGAATATCTTCGACATCAAGCCTTTTTGACTCGAGGCATCAGCATAACGCTTATTGATCTGGCCGACCTACCCGAGTCGGAGCATAAAAAAGCCGAGCTGGGACGAAGCTACACTTTCTATTTTGAAGGCGGCATCGTCTCCTATCTTGAAATGCTCAACAACGGGAAGGATGTAAAGAACGAATTGCCTATCTATATCGACAAAAAAGAAGACAGTGTTGAGGTTGAGCTGGCCGTTCAATACAACGATGGTCTAAAAAGTCGGATTCTTCCCTTTACCAATAATATTCTCAACCCAGGTGGAGGCACTCACTTGGTTGGATTTCGTATTGCCCTGACTCGAGTTTTAAACGATTACGCCAAAAAACAAGGCTGGGTCAAGAAAAAAGAAGAAACTTTGACTGCTGATGATGTTATCGAAGGATTGACGGCTATCATCTCGGTTAAGATGGAAGGGTCGCCTCAATTCGAAGGTCAGACGAAAGATAAACTGGGCAATCCGGAAATCAAAGGCATCGTCTATCGAATCGCCAAGGCGGGTATGGAAGAATTTTTGGAAGAACACCCTAAAGATGCTCGTGATATTTTGGGAAAATGTCTATTGGCCGCGAAAGCCCGCCGAGCCGCCAAAGTCGCCCGCGATAACGTCATTCGCAAAGGCGCCATGGAAGGACTGACTCTACCGGGAAAATTGGCCGATTGTTCTTCGAGAAACGCCAGCGAGTCGGAACTGTACATTGTAGAGGGAGATTCGGCCGGTGGTTCCGCCAAACAGGGTCGCGATCGAAAATTTCAAGCTATTTTACCCTTGCGAGGAAAAATTCTCAATGTGGAAAAAGCTCGTTTGGACAAGATGCTCACCTCCGAAGAAATCAAAAATTTGATTATTGCGATGGGAACCGGTATTGGAGACCAGATCGATCCCTCAAAATTACGCTACCACAAAATAGTTATCATGACCGATGCCGACGTGGACGGAGCCCACATCCGAACACTTTTGCTAACTTTCTTTTACCGAAACTTCGAATTCCTTATAAACAATGGAAATATTTACATTGCTCAACCGCCTCTTTATAAAATAAGCAAGGGCAAGGAATCCCATTATGCTTATTCGGATGAAGAAAAAGCGCAAATTCTTGCCCGATGGAATATTAATGAAGATGGTGAGGCCGGTGACGATAAAGAGACCAAAAAAGATGGAGAGAAAGAGGAGAAAAAAACGCCCGCTTTCAACGTCCAACGCTATAAAGGTTTGGGAGAAATGAATCCGGAGCAACTTTGGGAAACCACAATGAATCCGGAAAATAGAGTAATGCTTCAAGTTTCTATTGCCGACGCCGAAAAAGCCAACGAAACCTTCGAAACCCTCATGGGTTCGGAAGTCGCTCCTCGCAAACAATTCATTCAAGGTAAAGCCAAAGAAGTCAAAAATCTGGATATTTAGAACTTTTTTCAGAGATTAAGAAAGAAAATGCTTTTACAAATTAAGGCTTTCTTGCCTTTTCAAAATTAAAACGGATATCAATGGAAAATATTTTAGAAAAACTCAATCCGCCCCAGCGCCAAGCCGTCGAGCACGAAAAGGGGCCGGCACTGGTAATCGCCGGAGCCGGATCGGGAAAAACCAGAGTTCTAACTAACAGAGTCGCCTATCTGATCCACAAAGGAATAAACCCGGAAAATATTCTGGCCATCACTTTTACCAACAAAGCCTCCAAAGAAATGCTGGAAAGAATCGAGGAGCTAACGGGAAGAAAAAATCGCGGTAATTTTTTTCACTCTTTCGAATTTAGCGGCGTCAGTATTCCCCATGTTGGAACTTTTCACTCCATCGGTGCCAAAATCCTTCGGCGGGAAGCGGAAAAAATCGGCTACGCCAGAAATTTTGCCATCTTTGATGACGAAGACCAAAAAAAACTCATCAAACAGGCCACCGAGGAGCTCGGCCTAAGCGAAGAGCAATTTCCTTTGGGCCGAGTTAGAGATTTTTTGAGTCGCGCTAAGAACGAAATGTCCACTCCGGAGGAACTTTTGGCGGCCGCAACCGGATTTTACGAAGAGAAAATGAGCCAAGTTTACGAACGTTACCAAAAAACCATGAAGGAACAAAACGGATTCGATTTTGACGATCTCATAATGGTTCCCACGTTAATGCTCAAAAAGGAAGAAGAGATAAGAAGCTTTTATCAAGACCAGTTTCAGCATATTTTAGTGGATGAGTATCAAGACACCAATCGCGCTCAGTATGAATTTGTGAAAATTTTAGGAGAAAAACATCGCAACATCTTTGTTGTCGGCGACGATTTTCAAAGCATCTACGGTTGGCGCGGTGCGGATATAAAAAATATTTTCAGCTTTGAAAAGGACTATCCGGAAGCCAAAGTTATTTTACTGGAGCAGAACTACCGCAGCACCCAAATTATTTTGGATGCGGCCAGCACGGTTATCGAAAAAAACGCTCGGCAAAAGAAAAAAACCATGTGGACGGAAAATAAAGGAGGCGAGAAAATCACTCAGTATCGAGCTCTTGATCAGGAAGATGAAGCCGCTTTCATTATCAACGAAATTGAAAGCCTGAAAAAAGATTCTCCCGAATCACCTTTGGGAGAGATCGCCGTTTTGTATCGGACCAATGCTCAATCCAGAGCCCTGGAAGAAGCTTTTGTCCGTAACGGAATCCCTTATCACTTGATCGGCGCTTTACGCTTCTACTCTCGTAAAGAAATCAAAGATATCTTAGCCTATTTGCGCCTCATAATAAACCCGAACGATGAAGTCAGTTTAAGAAGAATCTACAATGTTCCCAAGAGGAATATCGGAAAGATATCTTTTACCGAGTTTAAAAAATTTGCCATCGAAAATGAAATGAAAATTACCGAACTTCTCTTCAATGCCCAAAAGATTGAGGAAGCAGCCGCCAAAAATGCCAACTTGGCCAAATGGTCGAAGCTTTCCACCGCTCTGATAGAGATAAAAGAATCCGCTCCCAAAAAAAACTTGTCGGAGCTTCTGGATTTGGTTTTGGAAAAGACCGGTTATCGGCTATATCTGGCTTCGATGGAAGACGGCGAGGAAAGATTGGAAAATTTAAAAGAACTTTACACGGCGGTAAAAAAATATGATCAGGACGGTACAGCTCTTGAAACGCTTCCCAAATTTTTAGAGGAAGTCAGTTTAATCGGTGCGGACGATAAAAGTTCTGCAGACACGAAAAATAAAGTTCACTTGATGACCATGCACGCCGCCAAAGGTCTTGAATTTGAAAAAGTTTTTATCGTTGGAATGGAGGAGGGTATATTCCCTCACAGTCGTTCAACTATCAATCCGGCCGAAATGGAAGAAGAAAGAAGGCTTTGCTATGTGGGGATAACCAGAGCTAAGAAAAAAGTCTACTTGCTTTCAGCCGAGAGAAGAATTATTTTTGGTAATCTGCAAGCCAATCCGGCCTCTAGATTTTTGAGAGAAATACCGGATCATTTAATAGAAAAAATTGGGAACGAAAGAAATTCCTTTGAGGAAGAGTTCAAATTGAGCATAAAAGTCGAAGAAGAAAAGCCCGTCCTCAAAACCGGCAAAAATATTAACTGGAAGGAAGGAGATAAGGTTTTCCACAATGTCTTCGGCAAAGGTCTGGTCATAAGCGAACAGGATAACATTTTGACTATCGCCTTCGCCGGAGCGGGAATAAGGAAGTTGGATAAAAACATCGCCCCCATTAAAAAAATAATGGAGGAGAAAAAGAGTAAAATCGTTTAAATAACCATAATGCAAATCAAAATCCACACCGACGGAGGCGCCCTGGGAAATCCCGGTCCATCCGCCATTGGCATCGTTATTGAGACTCCGGACAGCAAAAAAACCTACGCGGAAGATATCGGCGAAGGCACTAATAATGAGGCCGAATACAAAGCGCTTATTTTTGCTCTCAAAAAGACGAAATCTTTGATCGGTAGCGCAAAAGCCAAAGAGAGCCATTTGACTTGCTTTGCGGACAGCGAATTGATGGTCAATCAACTGAATCATCGCTACCAAATTAAAAACGATAGGATTGCGAAATTTTTTATCGAGATTTGGAATTTAATGCTGGAATACAAAAAAGTAGAGTTCGTTCATGTTCCCAGAGAGAAAAATCAAGAGGCGGACGATCTTGTAAAAAGCATTTTTGCCAAAAGAAAACAAAGAAGTTTTATCTAAATTATTCTAAGAGCCATGAAAGAAGCGATACTTTACGAATCTTCCGGCGCGGGCTTGGTTAAGTGCGGCGTCTGCCCAAGAGAATGCATTATTTTTCCCTTGAAAAAAAATTTCCTGCAACAAAAAAACGGACTGGAGGCGGAAATAAAGAAAGATAATTTGGGGTTCTGCGGAACCCGCATCAACCTGAACGGAAAGCTCTTCACCCTTAACTACGGTCGGATAACCGGCCTGGAAGTGGAGCCGATCGAGAAAAAACTCATTTATCACTTTCTTCCCGGCACGATGACCCTCTCTCTTGGAAGCTTCGGCTGCAATTTTCGCTGCCCCAATTGCTACAATTGGGAGATTTCCCAGACCTCCTCCCTGGTGCAGAACAAACCGGAAACCATTTTCCAACTCAATAATAGTTTTCCCGAAATATCTCCCACGGAAATTGTCACTCAAGCCCTGGAAAATCGATGCGCTTCCATCTCTTACACTTATAACGAACCAACGGTTTCCATTGAGTTTAATTTGGCAACGATGAAGCTGGCGAGAAAAGCCAAACTTAAAAACATCTGGATAACCAACGGATTTATCAGTACCAAATCTCTTGATCTGGTCATCCCGTATTTGGACGCCGTCAATTTGGACATCAAGTCTTTCAGTGAAAAATTTTATTCTTCCCATTCCAAAGGTAATTTGACGCCCGTATTGAAGAGCTTATCCAAGCTGGCGAAAAACAAAGTTCATCTGGAAATTGCGACTTTGGTGATGCCCGAACTCAACGAAGAGAAAGAAATACTGTGCCTGGTGGAATTTCTCAAAAAAGAGCTTTCTTCACACGTCCCCCTTCATCTTGTAGACTTTTCGGCACCGATTTCCTGGCAAATGGAAAATTGGAAAGAACCTTCAAAAACTGAAATTATCAAATTATGGAAAAAAATAATTTCTGCCGGTCTCGAGTTTGTTTACGCAGATATCGACAATAGAACTAAAAATACTTACTGCCCTCATTGCGGTGAGGTCAATATTGAACGTCTCGACTACGAAATTGAGAGAAAAGACGATGAAAGTTTTTGTTTTAATTGCGACCGGAAACTTTTCATCAAAGAATAAATTTCTACTAAAGCCCCCCTATAAACAGCTTTTAAAAAGTTCATGATAGCAAAAAGCGCCGGCCGAAACCGACGCTTTTTAAATTTCGAGGAACTTTTAACTTAGTTGGTTCCCCAATTATTCATGTCCTTAACATCAACTATTACTCCGGCACAATCGGTGACTTCTTTTCTCTC
>CAIUEV010000147.1 GCA_903898335.1 uncultured bacterium
TAATGCTGGGGTATAGGGAAAAAATATCTTTTCTGCTCACCGTTATTTTCACTGTCCATCCGACTCTGGCCCAGGCTGTGTCTTGGGTTCCGGGTCGCAATGATTCGATCTTAACGGTTTTTATTTTAGCTTCTTTGATATTTTTCTTAAGATATTTTAATCGGGGAAAAATATTTGACTTGATTGGTTCCCTCCTTTTTTTCACCTTGGCTTTATTTACCAAGGAGAGTGCAATTTTTATGCCTTTCTTTTTTTTGCTTTATTTGTGGATGAGAAAAAGGTTGAATTGGGGGCAGATTGTTCTTTGGTCTGTCAGCTGGTTTATTATCTTTGTCGGTTGGTTTGGTTTGCGAAGAATTGCTTTTGCGGCCAACCCCATGCCTTTTTCAATCAAAGATATTTTCTGGTCGTTATTAAAAAATTCGCCGGCCGCTATTCAGATGCTGGGAAAAACCATTTTTCCTTTTAATCTCTCGGTTTTGCCGAACATTCCCGATACGACTTTTATTTGGGGTTTTCTGGCGATATTGTTAATTCTTCTTTTTTTGGCCTGGGAATATAATTTGGAAAAATTCCAACAGCGAAGATCTTTAATGTTTCTTTTCGGTTTTTTCTGGTTTGTGATTTTTCTTGCTCCGTCATTCATTCGTCCCGATCCAAACATTATTGCCGACTTTATTGAGCACCGACTTTATTTACCTATCATAGGTTTAATTATTTTTTTTGCCGAAAGTGCGACATTAAATAGTCTAAATTTTTGGCGTGATCGCAATTATATCTTTATTGTGCTGTTCATAATTTTCGGTTTAGGCGGAATTAACTTTTTTCATCAGAACAATTTTGCCGACCGAATGACTTTTTGGACCAATGCTTCCAAAAACTCTCCCAGCTCTCCGTTGGCACAAAGAAATTTAGGGGCAATGTATCATCTGGACAAAAAACTCGACCTGGCTGAAGAATATTACAAAAAAGCGATTAAACTGAACGATTCTGAACCGATGGCGCATGGCAATATCGGTCTGATTTATGCCAGTCGGGGAAGTTTCGGTCCGGCAGAGAGGGAATATCTCAAAGAAATATCCATAAACCCCGGTTATGACAATGCTCATTTTAATTTGGGATTGCTTTATTATGCGATTAATCAAAAGGACAAGGCCGAAACGGAATGGCGGAAAACTCTAGAAATAAATCCTGACTATACTGATGCCAAAGAAGCTCTGAAAACGATTGGGAAATAAATGGTATTTTGTTTTTCCATTTTTTTTATTTTAAAATAAATGAGTTGAAAGGTTAATAAAGTTAAAAAGATTTTACGATTTTCTTTATGAACTTTATAAACTTTCAAACTTTATAAACTTTCAAACTTTAAAAACTTCAATGAGCCTGATTTACAGCGGAGCATTTTCTTCGGAAGCACCTGAGGTGGTTAATAAAAGGTATCGACCGGTAGTTCTTGTTATTCTCGACGGTTGGGGGATAAATACGGAAATAGAAGGCAACGCTATCGCTAACTCCAAAACGCCGATTTTTAATTTTTTGAAGGGAAATTACCCCTGTGTAGCGCTTCAAGCCTCAGGTATTTCCGTCGGTCTGGCTTGGGGGGAGCCGGGAAATTCTGAGGTCGGTCACATGACTATCGGTTCCGGCATGATTATGTATCAGAACCTCCCACGTATTAATTTGGCCATTCAAAACGGTAGCTTCTTTTCCAGCACTGCTATTATAGACACAATGAATCGGGCGAAAATGAAGGGATCCGCACTTCATTTTTTGGGACTGGTTTCCAACGGAGGTGTTCACTCCCACATTGATCATCTTTTCGCTCTCCTTGAGCTAGCTGTTTCCAGAGGGAATAATAAAATTTTTGTTCACGTGATAACTGACGGTAGGGATACGTTGACCCAGGCGGGAGCCGGCTTCGTGAAAAGTTTGGAAGAAAAACTGCAGAGCCTGGGGGCGGGGAAAATCGCTTCCATTTCCGGACGGAATTGGACCATGGATAGAAATCAGAATTGGGATAGAATTGAAAAAGGTTATGACGCTATTATGGGAGATTGTCCTAACAAAGCTAAGAGCTCGGCGGAAGTGATTGCCGAAGCCTATAAACAGAATTTGAGCGATGAATTTATTGAACCTCACGTTATTATTGATGAAATGGGAACCCCGGTTGGTTCGCTTCAGAAAGGTGATTCCTTGATTTTTTTTAATTTCAGAGAGGATCGGGCTAGGCAAATCACAACCGCTCTGACCGATCCGGCCTTTTCCGGTTTTAAGCGTAAAAGAATAGCAGAAGATGTTGAGGTCTTAACAATGGTCGAGTATGAGTCTAACTTAAAAGTAAAAGTTGCTTTTCCCCCTCAGAAAATAGAATCTTCACTGTCGAAAATTTTATCGGAAAACAATAAGACTCAATTTCATATTGCGGAAACGGAAAAATATGCTCATGTAACTTACTTTTTTAACGGTGGGATAGAGGAGCCGTATCCGGGGGAAGAAAGGACGCTGGTGCCATCACCCCAAGTCAATTCCTATGAGCAGACTCCGGAAATGAGTGCGGCCGGAATAACGGAAAAACTGTTGGCCAGAATGGCGACCCAGAAAGATGATTTTATCTTGGTGAACTATTCTAATGCGGATATGATCGGGCACACCGGCAATTTTGAGGCGGCGAAAAAAGCCGTTGAGACGGTTGACTTTTGTCTGGGTAAAGTCCTGAAGGCGGGTTTGCCCTTGGGAGCTTGTTTCTTGGTGACCGCCGATCACGGAAATGCGGAATTTATGAAGGATATAAAAACGGGAGAGAAAGTGACCGAACACACAAATAATCCGGTTCCGTTATTTTTTGTCACTCCCGACAACAAAAAAGAAAGAACGGAAGCGCAGATCATGAGACATCAAAATATGGTAGACGGAATGTTGGTGGATATTGCGCCAACAGTCCTGGAACTTCTCAATATCCCCGTTCCTACCGATATGGTCGGAAGCAGTCTGTTAAAAGTTTTAAAATAATTTTATGGGTAAGATGGAATTTGGTTTTCATGCTAGCGCCGGGGGAAAAATAGAAAGTCTTCCTCAAAAAGTAGCCGCTATCGGAGGTGAATGTTTTCAATTTTTTTCGCGTAACCCCTACGGAGGTAAAGTTAAAGATTGGGAAGAGGATAAACTGGAGAAATTTTTTATCGAAGCTAAAAAATATAATATTTCGCATTATTTTATTCATTCCCCTTATTTCATCAACCTGGCTTCCCAAAACGAACGGATTTTCGACGGATCAATTGAAGCTTTGAAAACAGATTTAACTCGATTGGAGAAAATAAAGGCAAGCTACGTGGTAACTCATTTGGGCAGCGCAAAGGACTTTGTTGGTCAAGAAGAATATTTGGATCTGGCTTATGCCAGAGTGTCTGAAGGTCTGAAAAAAATTATTGGTAGTGCAGAGAATGTCCCCTTACTTCTTGAGATAGCGGCCGGTGCCGGCTCGATAATGGGATCCAGTCTGCAAGAAATCGGATTTTTTCTGAAAAAATTTCCTCAATTGGGGGGTTTTTGCTTGGATACGGCTCACGCTTTTGCTTCCGGTTATGATTTGAGAGAGACGTCGCAAGTCTTTTCCTTTCTGGATCAGGTGGATGACGAAATCGGTTTGGAAAAATTAAAGTTAATTCACCTGAACGATTCGGGTGGCAAACTCGCCTCTCGGATTGACAGGCATCGTCATCTGGGAGAAGGAGAATTGGGATTGAAAACTTTCAGAGGAATAGTGGACTATTTTAAGGGAAGGGAGTATAATATAAGCATGATTCTGGAAACTCCAACAGAGGAAGGTTTGTTGGAGGATCTTAAGTTACTAAAAAGTTTTAGAGGCTAAAATTAATCCAAAAAATGGAGGAAAAAATAGCGAAAATTAAAAAGGAAACGGTGAAAGTGGTTCAAACATATTTTACGGAAGACATCGATCGATTACTTGCCGACATTGAAGAGCTGGAGAAAAATCCGGCACTGTTCAACAACCCATCCTGGTTGGAAGAATTGAGTATTTATCGTGCATTGCTTCTTTTTGTGGATTTTCCGACGCTTTCCGAGGATCTTCAAATTAAATTATTTAAAGAAAGTCTTCTGAAGGCGATTCGGGTCGGCATAGATATCAAGGAACGTTTTGCCATTAAGATGAATGTGCTGGATTCTTCTCTCTGGCCGGAAACAGCTCAAGTTTTTTTGGAAGCTTTGACGCTTAACGAGGAGAAGATTGGTCGCGAAAATATTCTAGTGGAGGGAGAGCCTACCCCATCGTTGCCTTCGGTTAAGAATTGGCTACGTGACTATAATCGAATTTATGGGATGGAAAAGCATGACAGGATGATAATTCATAAATACATGACGGAGAATAAAAATGTTGCAAAACTCAATCAGTTGGAAAAAATGGTGTTATTAAAAGTCATTGAGTTTTACGAGAGTTTGAAATTCCCCACCCAAAGTCAATTTGCCAAAGCGTTTGAAGACTATCTAAACCAATCGGATAGCGATCTCGAATTGATTGAGGAGTCTTTGGGTTTGAAAACGGAAGCGCTGGAGTCAAATCTAAACGACTCTATTAGCGCTTTAAGAGAGGAAATGTTGGCCGGAAAAGGTGATGTTATCAGTGACAGAATAGATAATTTAATGAAAAAATTTCCCAAAGTCGCCGATCAGGAAATTACCGAAAAACCTATAAAACTGATTTATAGCGGAGAAGTTGTAAGGCCGACCGTAGAGAATTGGCTTTCTGACTATAGTTCTTTTGCCGGAGCGGAAGGCAGGGAAATTAATGACAGAAGTAATTACCTTCTGAGATCACCCAATGCTCTGGACCTTAAGTTGGAAGAAAGGGTTCGCTTGGGGCTGATCTTAAGATCGGTTGATGAGGGGTATCCTTTGCCTTGCTCGTCCAGCCAACAAAAAGTTCTTTTCAATGTCTCTAATTAATTAAGTTGTTTTAATCTATTTAGATGAAAACCGGTTTTTGGGTCAAATTTTTTTCTCTGGTAACCGTATTTACTTTAATCTTGCCTTTTAATGTTACGCAAGCTTTTTTAATTCCCGCCTCGACGGTTAATTATTCGACTACCGGGTCGGGAGCGGTTAATTCTTCTGCGAGCACGGCCTTATTCGGGCTGGGATCATCCTCTGGAGAGTCTGTTTCCTCTGATCGGGACGGTAAAGCGCCTAGGGTAGATATTATAATAACGCCAACGAATCCGAAGGCGGGAGAGTTGATTTACGCTCAAGCATTGCCACAGAATTTCCGCAACTCTCAAGCCAAGCTTTACTACAATTGGTATATCTATAATTCTGATCCCAAAGTGGGATCCACGGTAGTCAAGGATGGGAAAAAAGTTTTTATCCCCTCCAATTCGTTGGAAGGTTCATTGATCCGGGGAGCGATTGCTCAGGCCAGGGGAGCGTATGTTCCCGGAGTTTCCAAAAGAGCCAAGGATGTCGGCATTGCTTCGGAAGATGTCAACAGTGATCGGGACGGTCAAAAAGCCAATTATGGCGGTGACGACGGCAAAGGCGCGGTGGAAGAAAAAATAGAAAAGATTCTAGGAGACGATTACGATTTGGATTATGGAGATTTGGAAAGTAACTGCAAGAAAAATTGCAAAGATGAGTACGAAAAAAACAAGTCGGAAGCGGAATGGGAATATAAAAAATGTTTCGATCCCTCATGCTCCGACTGGTCGGCAAGCTGTTGTAGCGCTTGCGAAGAAGATTATAATCAATGCTTGGAGGATATCTGGGACGAGAATAAAGATGATTGTTTCGCCGATATTTGCAATAAGGATGACGAGGAAGAGCAGAATAATTGTTTGAGGGGCCTGTCGGAATCCGATTATTCGACCTGTGATGAAGGTTTTTTTGACGATGAGGCTGATTGCGCGGAAGAAAGAAATTTATGTTGTATCAACAAAGGCTCTTGCGGATCAAAACCTTCTCAAGATTGTTCTGAATGCGAAAAAGATTACAACAAAAATATTTGGCAACAGGAAAAGGATTTGAATTATTGTCAGAGTAAATGTGAACTTAAAGAGGGAAGCTCTCCCATTAATTTGTCGAATGAACCGGTGGGGAGTCGTTGTTTTCGCTATAATTTTGGCGGTAAAACCGGAGAGGACCGCTTAATGGGGATTTTCCAACCGATGACTTGTGCGCATTACTTCCCGGGCAGTAGCAGTGACCCCGAATTGATTTACGATTGGAATAAAATTATTCCCTTTAAGTCGGGAGATGGGGAATTTAAAGAGAGCGAGGAGATTTTTTGGGGAACCGATTCTACCAATTCCGATACCGACGGAGACGGCTTTTTGGATGAAGCGGATATAATAGGTCTAGGCCAGCAAACAATAAAGTATGAATACAAGGCTGGCGACAAAGTCGGTGTTGTGACCGAGGGAACCTCCCTTTTTCCGACCAACGAAAAAACTCCCTTTTACAAAATTATGTGGGCTTTTGGAGAAGTTTGCGGTTCAGACGTTTTTTATCAGGCAAAAAAAGATTATCCGGGATTTAATAATCTATGCGGTTGCGAAAAAGAAAAAGACGGAAAGTGCGAAGAGTCGAAAGATTTTGGATTTGGCTGTTTGGGGCTCAAAGATATTTGGCAAAGGGCTGATGGAGAGCAGGCGAACAAGCTGGACGCAATGATTTTTCTTAATCCGTTAAAACCGTCGGTAGGAAAAGAATTGGTCCTCGAGGGAGTCTCTGCCGGGGAATCAATTGACAAAGAACTTCTGATTTATCAATGGACTTTGAAACATGAGGGGGAAATTTTGAAAGTTGAAAAAGACGTTAAAAATTCTCGTTTGATTTGGAAGAAGCAGGGAGTGGATTTGGCGTTTACTCCGCTTGAGAACAGTTTGGCTGAATTTAAGAACGAAGGCGGAGTCGGTTGGAAAAATTTGAAATTGATCCCGCTGCTCGAGGGCAAATTTACTGCCGGATTAAAGATTACTGAACTCTCGGGGACTAAACAGATCATGGGAGAAGCGGCTTACGATTTCACCGTTAGCAATAAATTAAAATTGAGATTTTTTAGAGCGGAGCTAAAGGGGAACAACTTTGAAAAAAAAGACGAATTTATCAATCGAGAAGTCACTACCGGAGATATGGTTTTGGTTGAATACGAAGGAACACCTTACGAAGATTTTCTTTGGAGTATAGATCGAGTAAAGCTGGAAGACAATGCGTCTAAAATCATCTTTAAGGCGGATAAGGCTTTTGGCGCTGATTACAAGATAGAAGTCACGGCCAGCAATAAAAGCCACACCAATGTAGTTAAAGACGAGGCAACAATAAAAGTGGTGACTCCCTATATCAGTTTGCAACCCAAAAAAATTGAATCTTCCAAGGCCGACCAGAAAGCGCCGGCCGGTAAAATCTTTGAAGTTCCGGTCAATGAAGAACTGGAATTTGAAACTATTTTGGGGCCGATTGGCAGCACCTTCGCCACCAAGGGAGAGTTGGAATACTATTGGTCTATTGATCGCAATGATTTTGAAAAGGGAGAAAATATCCGTACAATAAATCTTAGCGGTAAACAGTATACTCCAAAAAGTTTCCATTCTCTTCAGGTTAAGGTGCTAAACAAAGAAGGGCTAAAATTGGCGGAGGATCAAGTTTCTTTGACTATCAATGCCGAGAGTGTCGCTTCGATAGATAAAAAAGATAAAACTGTCGCCGGGTTGGCTTTTGCGTATCTCAACCTTTCCGACAATCTCAAGTTTGTCCTTGAGAATATGGTTTGGGTTATTTTTATCTATCTTCTATTAAGTAGTTTGGCTTGGTTATCGAACAAAAATGATGCAAAGAGTAGACGGTAAAAAATTTGCTAAAAAGAAAAATCGCTCAATTTTTCTGTTTCTGTTTTTCTTTATTTTTTTAATTTTCATTTGGTTTAATCAAAATAAAATTTATCAGCATTCCTTGGGTCTGGTCGGAAGCAAGATTTCCGGTTTCTTCTTAAAAGCCAGGAGCCTATTCTCAATCGGTCGAGAAGCGGACGAGCTTGAGAAGCTGAAGGAAGAAAATAAAATTTTGATTGAAGAAAACGCAAAATTGAAAGAAAAATCGGCTGATGCAGAGACAAAAATAGAGCAGAGTCTTTTTGACCGTTTCAATCTCGAAGAGATCGAAGTGATCGGGAAGGAGAGTTTTTTTAATCAGCCATTACTTTTTGCTTTAAAAAAACCTGACAGTGCAATGAAATCAGGGTTGGCGGTAGTCGATAAAAAAGGCTTTTTGGTTGGAGTTACGGATCAAGTAAATTTAAGAACTTTGCAGGTAGTTCTAGCCCCCAATCATCATTTTAGAATAGGGGCTAAAATAGCGGGCAGCGACTGGACGGGAGTAGTGGCGGGAAGCCATGACTTGAGATCGGTATTGGAAATGCTACCGCTGGAAACGCAGCCTGAGCCGGCAGCTCAGATTATAACCGATAACAGCAATCCCGACATTCCAATGGGCATTCCCATCGGTAGTTTGGCTCAAATAAGTGAGAGTGATGACCATCTTTTCAAAGAGGCTCTGATTGATCTTCCTTGGAAAAGCGAATCTTTTTTGAAGCTTTGGGTTGTTGTCGGTCGAAAATATTGATTTTTTAGCTTCTAAAATGGGATTAAACGGTTTTTACTTAGTGGAAGTTTTGGTATTGAAAAGGTTCCCTAGAGAAAAAAATTCCACTTTTTTTTATTTTGAAAAAAACGAAAAAAGAAGCGAGGCTGGTGATTTGGTTGAAGTGGCTTGGAGAAAAAGCAAAGTTGCGGCCATAGTTTTAAAGAGGGATTCTTCTCTGCTGAAGAACTTTTCTCCAAGCGGGGAAGACTTAATGATTGACTTCAGACGTCTTTATGCAAAAAGAAATTATTTTTATTCGGATATTCCCTTAAGAGTTGTAAAAGTCCGACCAATCGGAAAAATAATTGAAAAAAATTTTATTCAACCAGACTTTCTGCTCGGTCTTAAAAAGCTTTCAGAAATCTATTTTGTTTCTTGGAATCATTTGGCGCTATCGACTTTGAAGCTTCCGGCTAAAACGAGGCGTTCTGATTTTTTTATTTTTGAGAAAATTAAGAGTTGGCACGATCTTCTTGAAAAAATTTGGAAAAAAGAAGCCGGCAAGAAAGATCTGGGTATCGAAACTCAAATTTTAACAAAAAAAGATTTCATCTTTGCTAATTACGATCAGAATAGAGAGATTGCGGCTCTGATTAAGAATGTCGGCAAGGAAGGTAAACAGGTTTTAATTTTGACGCCGGAAAGATATATGCTTTATGCTCTTGCTGCCAAATATTCGATTATGACGGAAAAATTTGCAACCAGTTCACCGGTAGTCATAGACTCGTCAGCTCCTCCTTTCTGGTTTCGAAGTGCTTGGGGATTGACACGCTGGCCAGAGCAAAAAATATTTATCGGTTTGCGATCTTCTATTTTTGCACCTTTCTCAAATTTAGGATTAATAATTTTAGAGAATGGCAGCAGCGATAATTATAAACAGTGGGATTTAAATCCTCGTTTTGATGTCCGTAGAATAATCAATTTTCTTTATCCTAACGTACCAAAAATTTATCTCAGTAATTCGCCTCGGGTTGAAGATTTCGGCGAAAAGGCCAGCGTCCTTGTTTCTGAAGAGGAGAAAATTTCTGCGAAGAATTATATTTTAAAGGGGAGTGTGCGGGCAATCAATAAAGGAGATGAGGAATCGGAACATCAGGCCTATAAGACCGTTTGGCGATTCGACTATCGTGGCAAAAAGAAAAAAATTATTTTAGTTGATTCCAAAGTGGAGAACCGTCTTTCTGATTGCAGGGATTTTCTGGGATTTAATTTTACCGGAGAGATCGAAAAGCGACATGCTAGAAAAGAGCTTATCGTCATTTTCGCTGTTGGCGCTTCCGACTCAAAGGTTGGGGAAGAGTTGCTTAAAATTAAAGGGATAAAGGCTAAAGATTTGTGCATCGTTCCGACTGCTGGAGATATCGTTAGTTTGAGAGAAGCGCTTAAAGATGAGCCGGGACCGAAAATTGTGGTAGCGGGTAAGTGGGCAACCCCGATTCTGAATATTGTGCGACACCGAAAGACCGCAGTTTTCTTTCCGGAGATTGATCGAGATTTTTTCTCTTCCGATTTTCGAGCTGAAGAGAAAACGGTCGGTCATTTATTTAACTGTCTATCCTTTGCGGAACAAATTTTTCTGCGCACTAAAAATCCGGAGCATCGAATTTTTAAAATTTTAAAACGCGGTCAGTATTTGCTTTTCTTTCAAAATTGGCTCAAAGAAAGAGAAAAGTTTTGTTATCCGCCCAAGTTTCATCTTTTTAAATTAATTGCCGTTGATACCGGATTAAAAAATGCCGAAAAGAAAGCGAAACAGTTAGCGTTCGAATTGGAAAAATGGCCGACAGTTAAAAATATAGCCGTTTCTCTTGAGGCGGAAAAATCAGGCAAGAGGGGGGTCTATTGGAGTATTGTTGTAAGAGCGAGTAAAGACTTCCCTTTTGTCTCGTTGCAAAGAATTTTACCGCCCGGATTCTTTTTTGATTTTGATCCCGAGACTTTAAGATAAAAGTTTAAACCACTATCAATGCTTAATTTCAGAAGAGAGAAAAAATTGATTAAGAAAATAAAAAGGCCAATCTTAGCTCTGGATGAAGCCGGTCGAGGGCCATTGGCCGGCCCGGTTGCGGTTGGTGGAGTTTTAATGGATGGCCACGCTTTCTCAAAAAATGAGCTTTTCAGAGATGGTTGGTGGAAAAAAGTCAACGATTCAAAAAAACTAAGCGCTAAAAGAAGAGTTGAGCTGGCCTCAAAAATTAAGGAAGCCTTCCCCTCCTGTGTTGTTTTGGTTTCGGCGGTTTTTATTGATCAGAACGGAATTGCCGCCGCTATAAGAGAAGCGGCGGAAAAAGTTTTTTTAAACTTAGTCAAAGGTAATCCTTTGGTTATGATTGATGGAAGAGAGAAGTTTTTGAGGTTTGATGAAATCGATCAACGTAGTTTTATCGGCGGCGATGGAATTTTCTTCTCTATTGCTTGCGCTTCAATTCTAGCCAAAGTCAAGAGAGATGAATATATGGATTTAATGGCCAAACGTTGGCCGGAGTACGAGTTCGAAAAAAATAAAGGTTACGGTACGGCACGTCATTTGGAGGCGATTTCTAATCTCGGTCCTTGCTCGCTGCACCGTTTTTCTTACGCGCCTTTAAAGAATCGGGCGTCTCGAAAATCATTTTTTCTTTCGAAGCTTTAAAAGTAAAAAGCAAATCATCGAATTCTTCCGGGGAAATCAGATTACGAGATTGAATATGTAATCGTTCCTTGATTAAACCGTATAAATTGGCAATTACACTGCCCCAGCCCTTAATTACCAGCCAAACTGTGTTTAGCTTTCCATTGCGGCCGGCCAGCTCGGCAGCCGGTCCTTTTCCCTCTCTAACGCTTCTGATAAGCAGAAAATATCTTTTGAAAGCCTGGAGAAAACCTGAGCCCAATCTATTTAGAGGAAAGTCTCGGGTTAGATTGAAGTACTGATTTCGGTGAATATGAAAAGATTTAAATGGGGAGTAAGATTTTCCGGTGGCCGAATGATGATGGCTGATTTTTGCTTGAGGAACAAAAACGCAAGACCAAAAACGCATTCTGAGCCGCAAATCCAGATCGACATCTTCAAAATAGGCGAAGTAGCGAGAGGCGAAAAACTCTTTTATCGGTAATGGCAGACTTCCCTCTTTCTCGGTTTCGCGATCAACGGAAATTTGCCAAAGCCTCTGATTGGAATCATTTATTTTTTGAATAAAGGCGATTTTTCTTGGAGGCAGGGCGACATCTTTTAGCGCCTTGGTGCGGAACAGAACGGCCGCTCCGCTTGGTCCGAAAACTTCCTCCTCTGCCTTGAAACTCGTTATTTTATCGCCCACACCACGGTTAATTGCGTTTCCATCGTCGGAAAAAAGAATACCGGCTGAATCGACAAATCCTCTGTTAAAGTGATTTTCAATCATTGGCGCCAGACTACCAACTGACCATTCTGAGCTATCCGACAGAAAAGGGAAATTGCGCTTTTTGTTTTTAACGGGAGAACCGCTGACAAAATATTTGCTAGCTTTGGCATGCATTATCTCAACAAAGTTTTTTGCCGGCCGAGTATCGTTATTGAGTAAAAGAATGTTGTCAAATTCAAGGTAATCGAAGGCGAATGAGATGGCTATGTTGTTTGCCAAAGCAAAACCGTAGTTTTCTTCGGCATTTAGGACCCAAGTAGAAAATGACATTTTTGTATTTTCGGATTTGTTGAAAAGAAAGTCCTTGGAGCCGTCCCGAGAGCCGTTATCCAGAACAACAAGAGAAAAATTTTGGTCGGTTTGTTTTTTTAGGGAATCAAAAAGACCTTTAAGAAGTCCCAAGCCATTCCAATTTACGACTACAATGACTGATTTTATTTTTCTTTTATTTTTTTCTTGTTGCATAAGATTAATATAGCGCATTTTTGATTCTAGAGCAAAATAGATTTATCTTTTTACTCGAATAAACCCACCGGTCGGTAGAATTTCAACGCCGCGTTTTTCTAGTTCGTCGACAAAAAGATTCATTCCGAGGGAATCGGAGGCGATGTGAGAGGCGATTACTACGTTAATGAAAGATTTTTCCGCTTCTTTGCGGTAGCTTTCCGATTGGTGCATTGAAATAACCGTGCCGATTCCAGCGTTGGCTAAGTGGGAATAGATTTTTTCCGCTCCGTCGGTGCCGCCGGTAATTTCGGAGGCGATAATTTTTCCACTGTGATTCTTGGCGGAGCCGGCAAAAATTCTGGGCGCCGATCCACGCTCAGCCGCTTCTTGATATTCCGGTATCTCATTGAGCATTTTTATAATACTCCCGACATATTTTGGCTTTTTCTCTTTAAGCTTATTTTCAATAAAATTCAAAACCAA
>CAIUEV010000148.1 GCA_903898335.1 uncultured bacterium
CCCTACCGGCCACCGGCATCGTGCCGACGGAATTTTTTTCCGCTTCGGATGAAGACACTTTGTCTCTAAATCTCGAAGCCCCATCCGGTTTGAGAGTGGAAGAAACCAATAAGATAGTCGAGCGGGTGGAGGCTCAGTTGCTCAACTATCCGGAAATTGAAAAATTTTCAACCTTGGTCGGTCAGGCCGGCTCCGAAGATGGAGGCGGTAGCTCTTCCTCTAATTTAGCTTCGGTTTCCATAAATTTAGTGAATAAAGACGATCGTCAGATTACCTCATATGATCTGGCGGAAAAAATCCGATCCGATTTGAAAGGTATTAACGAAGCAAAAATAACCGTTGAGTCCCCTCGCGGCGGTCCTCCATCGGGTTCGGCTTTCGAAGCCAGAATCGTTGGAGAAGATCTTCAAGTTTTGGATAAAACGGCTAATGATTTGAAAGGAATCCTAAATCAAATTGACGGAGTCATTAATATTGACGTTTCCCTGAAAGAAGCGCCGGCAGAATATACTTTCCTGATTGATCGAGAGAGATTAAAGGCTGCCGGTCTGACTATTCCCGCTGTTTCTTCGTTTCTCCGAATGGCCGTTTCCGGAACGGAAATCAGTAAGGTTATTAGGGAAAATAAAGAAATTAAAATTATGGCTCGTCTGGACGATAAAGTTATTCCCGATCTTGCGGCTTTGCAGAATTTGCAGCTCCTGAACGCTACCGGTAATTCCGTCTTTCTCAAAGATGTGGCTAAAGTTGAGTTGAAGCCTTCGGTGGAAACCATAACTCGTACCGATCAAAAAAGAACGGTTTTGCTTTCGGCCGGAGTCGAGGGAAAGACATTGCCAAACCAAGTTTTAGCCGAGTTTCAAAAGAAAGTTAAGGAACAATATTCTTTGCCGGCCGAATACGAGATTGTTTACGGCGGGGAGAACGAGCAGAATGCCGAATCGGTTTTATCTATTTTGAGAGCGACGGTCATTGCCGGTCTTCTGATTTTTTCAACAATGATAATTCAATTTAATTCTTTCAAAAAAGCCTTGATTGTTCTGGCCACTTTTCCTTTGGCCTTGATTGGGGTTTTTGTCGGCCTGGCGATTTTTAGAATTAATCTCAGTTTCCCCGGCTTAATAGGTATTCTAGCCTTATTCGGTATTGTGGTTAAAAACGCGATTATCTTAATCGACAAAATAAACTTAAACTTAGCCAGCGATATTCCGTTTCAAGAGTCGATTATCGATGCCGGAAAATCCAGACTGGAGGCGATTTTTATTACCTCGATTTGTACCATATTCGGTATTATTCCGATCACTCTTTCCAACGAGCTTTGGAAGGCGCTTGGGGGAACAATTATTTTCGGTCTCAGTCTTTCATCTTTCTTCACTCTGATTATTGTGCCCGTGCTTTTTGCCACCCTTATCAGTGAAGAGGAGGAAAAAAGAGAGAGGCTTAAAGTAAAAGCTTAATTAATCGGCAAGTTTTTATTTTTCTTCTCCGATGATACGAGTTCTTTCTTGGAAATCGTTGCTCAGCAGATCGGCGAAAACTTCTTCGACTTGACTTTCTTTGAGTGAACGACCGCCCAGACCAAAAACGTAACTTTGAATTTGTTTCTTGGCGGAAGAATTGTCGCTCCAAAAAGATTCTCGGACTTCGGTGAAGAGAGGCGGCCGACTGCCGAAACTGAAGGCTCGATCCAAGACGGCAATTTTTCCAATATGACCAATTGCTTTAGCTAACGCTTCATAAGGAAACGGTCTGAATAATTTTATTTTAGCCACACCCACATTGTAGCCTTCGGCTTTGAGTTTTTTAACGGAAGCTTTTATGGTGCCGGCACTGGCACCCATGGCGATAATCACGGCCTCGGTTTCTTCGTTTACCTCGAAAAGTTCCACGGCCGGATAGTTTCTTCCGGTAATTTTCTTCAGTTCTTGTCCGGCTTCTTTAAAAATTTTTTCTGATCGTTCGAAAGCCCTCCACTGTTCGGTTTTTATCTCCAAGTAATGGCTGGGCAAGACTAGAGGGCCGAAAGTTTTTTGATGCTTGCTTCGCAGAAGAGAGTAGGGATAGCTGTAATTACCGACAAATTTTTTAACCTTTTCATCCTCAATTTTTTCAACTTTTTCCAAAGTGTGAGAGGTTTCGAATCCGTCCTGAACAACCATCACCGGTAATCTGACTTCTTCGTGTTCGGCTATTTTTACGGCCAGAATAGTGTTATCGTAAGCTTCCTGAGCGGTCTCGCTCCAGAGCTGAATGAAGCCGCTATCTCTCACCCCCATGACGTCTGAATGGTCGCAGTGAATATTTATCGGAGCGGATAAAGCCCGACTGGCTACATTTAAAACAATGGGCATTCGCATGCCGGAAGCAATGTTTAGCACTTCGAACATATAGGCCAATCCGACGGAAGAGGTGGCCGTCATCGAGCGAACTCCGGAAGCGGCCGCTCCAATGGCCATGCTCATAACAGAATGTTCCGACTCGGCAGTGATAATCTCGCTATCGATTCTTCCCGAGGCAACGATTGAAGCGAATTTTTCCACAATGGGAGTCTGTGGTGTAATGGGGTAAATGGGTACTACGCCCGGCTCTATTTGACTCATTGCCTCGGCAACTGCCTCTCCACCGGTCAAAGCTTCATATTTGGTTTTTTGTTTAAAATAGGACATCGGTTTGATTTAAATTATTTTTTGGGACGCATCGAAATGGCCTTTACCGGACATTCGGCGGCGCAGACGGAACACCCCTTACAGTAATTGCCGTCGACATCGACTTTCTTACCGTCGGAGCCGATATTGATGCAGCCTTCGGGACAGAAAAGAACGCACTGATGGCATTTTATGCATTTTTCTTGGTCGACAAAAGCCACTTTCGAGGCCCAATCCCCGGTTTTATTTTCCAGACTGCTGCCCCCTTTATTAACGATTCCACCCAATTTTAAATTTTTATTCATGCGCTTAAATTAACAGTTTAAGATAGACCATTCCCGTTAGTAGAAGTGACAATATGGCGACTATGGTAATAAAAACTTTTTTACGAGAACCCTCTTCCAGCAAATACATGAAATCTTTTTCCGGTTGTTTGCGGAGGAAAGTCAGTCCCCCGAAAATTATTAACATCCAATTTAAAAAGAAAAGCAAAGAGCTCTCCGAAAAATAGAGCAAGTGGCCGACAGAAATGCAAGCCAGACCGCTGAGAACGATCCCGATAGCCTGTCTGTCTTTTTTAATTTTAAAAAAGCTGTAAAGACCAATTAAGAAAACCAGAGTATTGATAGCGAGATAAAACCAAACTCTTTGGCCAAAAAGAGGAAATTTCTCCAGATAGGCTGCGAAGGGCATAAAAACCAGTTCTTTTTGTCCCAAAAAAACCGGGGAAACGGCGCGGGAGAAGGTGAAAAGAAGGATTAAAGAAAGGTATTTGAAATCGCCTCGGAAAAGTTCGCTCAAAAAATCGGCTTTCCCGCTCCCCTTTAAATTGAGGTAGCCCACTTCTTTGTCTTTGAGATAGCGTTCGACTTTAACGATCAAATCAAGAAGCAGTAGAACGAAAATGCCGCTGAACCACATCCACCAAGCGAGATAAAAATCCAGCAGCGAAGCGATAAAAAGCAGAAGCAAAGAAATCAGGAAAAGACGACCCTTTAGAACGGGCTCCGACTTCTTTTTAAGCCACCAGAAAGAAAAAGCGGTTACTCCACAGAAAGCGGTAAACAGGGTCGGAGTTTTGGCGAAGTTTAGAGTTAACAAGTTATTGTCTCTGAAAAAAACGGCGGCGGCGATCGAAACTAACAAAGTCAGAAGGCCCGATACCAAAAAACGACGGATATTTTTTTCCCAAGCGGCAACATCCAACAGCTGAACTGCCAAGAAAAAGAAAAGAATAAAGGCCAGATGCTCGCTAAAGCCGGCCGTTTCACTGCCCAAATAGCCGTTCCAAGCGTATTTTAAGTCGGCCGAATAAAGAAAAAGCAGGAAAAGGACAGCGAGACCGGGGAAAAGAAAAAAGTTCAGTTTGGTTTTTCGCCATTCAAATTTTTTCTGCTCCAAGCTTCTTAACAGCCACACAATGGTTAGAAAAAAAACGGAAACAAAAAGAGTTTTTTCTCTTAATGATTCCAAAGGATCCTCTCTAAAAGGAAAAACCGTCCAAGGAAAAATCACAACGAAGAGCGAAATCAGTTTTCGGAGTAAATTCCCCCACGAATCTCGTCGCCGATAAATTTCGTTTCGGGGCAGGTTTAGAGTGTTTGAATTTTGTGCAATCATTTTATTTTTTATTTGTCTTCTTTGAATTCTAGTCTGAAAAATAGATTAAGTAAAACTGGAACTTTCTTTGACCTTCTTATTAATTTAGCCTAATAATATAAGAATATAAGGCCGTTTAGCTTTAATTCTCATTCCTATGAAAAAAATAAAAAAAGCCATTGTGGCTGTGGCCGGTAGCGGTACCAGATTGCTTCCGGCGACCAAATCCATGCCTAAAGAAATGTTACCGGTGGTGGATAAACCGATTATCCAACTGGTAGTCGAAGAACTGGTGGAGGCGGGAATCGAAGACATTATTTTGGTGACCAAGTGGGACAAGAAACCTTTGGAGGATCATTTCGATCGCAGTTGGGCTTTGGAATATGAATTGGAAAAAAATGGAAAAATGGAAAAACTTGAAGAAATAAAAAAAGTTTCCGAAAGCGCCAATTTTGTTTATATCAGGCAAAAAGGACCATACGGGAACGGAACGCCGGTGCTTTCCGCTTCCAGTTTGGTTGACGACGAGCCTTTTGTTTTTGTTTGGGGCGATGATCTGGTCAAGTCGAAAAAATCCTTTACCAAAGCCATGGTTGAGGATTATGAGAAAAATGGAAAATTGATGATTGGAGTCCAGAAAGTGGCGCCGGAAGTCGTAAACCGTTACGGTATTGTAAAACTGAGAGAGGGGACGAGAGAAATCGAGGATATTGTGGAAAAACCCGGTTTGGAGGAGGCCCCATCTCAGTTAGCTGATTTCGGGCGTATGATTCTTGATCAAGATGTGATCGATATCCTTAAAAAAACCGCTCTGGGAAAAGACAACGAGCTTTGGATCGTTGACGCTATCCGAACCTACGTTAAAAACGGCGGAACGTTTTTAGCCAAAGAAGTCGAAGACGGAGAATGGATGACAACGGGTGATCCTCTTAATTACCTGAAAGCGACTCTGGCCTATGCTTTTGACAGGCCGGATTTAAAATCCGAGTTGGCGAATTATGTTAATAAACTAAACAATAAGGACCAATAAAATGTCCAACAACCAAACATTAAAACAGTTGATCGACGATAGAGCCAAGAAGCTAAGCTTGATAAAGGAGCGATCAATCAATCCTTATCCCTCTTCGACTCGGAAAACTTTGAATAATGCTTCGGCTAAAGAAAGGTTTAGCAAATTGGCCGATCAGAAAATATTTTTGGCCGGACGGATCACGGGAAGAAGAGGCCACGGAGGCTTGATTTTTGCCGATTTGGAGGATGAAAGCGACAAGATTCAACTGGCCGTTAAAAAAGACAATTTAGCCTTAAAGGAATTTGAGCTCTTCCGTGATTTAATTGAGAGGGGGGACTTTGTTGAAGTGTCGGGAAAATTATTTCTCACCAAGGCGAAAGAAAAAACCCTGGAAGTGAGCAAAATAAAATTATTGGCTAAAGCGACTCGGCCGTTACCGGAAAAATGGGCCGGCCTGAAGAATGAAGAATTAAAATACAGAAAGCGCTATTTGGACTTGGTAACCAGCCGCGAATCGAGAGAAAAGTTCAAGAAGAGAAGCTTGTTTATTAAAAGTCTCAGAGATTTTCTGCTTAGACATGATTTTATTGAGTTCGAAACTCCGATTTTGCAGCCGGTGGCGGGAGGGGCGACGGCTAAACCTTTTAAAACTCTTCATAACGCTTTAAATCAGGAATATTTTTTGAGAATTGCTCCGGAGCTTTATCTGAAAAGACTGATCGTCGGTGGTTTTGAAAAAGTATTTGAGATTGCACGGACTTTTCGTAACGAAGGAATTAGCCCTCAGCACAATCCGGATTTTACCATGTTGGAATTCTACTGGGCCTACTCTGACTATGAGCAGTTGATGAAGTTTACCGAAGAAATGCTTAAGGAGACCGTGCCTCAAATTTGCGGTTCGCTTAAAGTAACTTATCAGAACAAAAAATTTGACTTTACTCCTCCCTTCCCTCGAGTCTACTTTTCCGATTTGATTAAGAAAGAGTTGGGAGTTAAAACGGATTCGCTTGACAGAAAGGCACTGCTGGCGCTGGCTAAAAAGCACGAACTTGAATTGGAAGATGGTGGGAAAAAACTTTCCGAATCAAAAATCTTGGATGAGATTTACAAAAAAACCATTCGACCTAAGATTAAAGGCCCTATATTTCTGCTGGACTATCCCAAAAGCCTCATTCCTCTGGCCAAAACTAAAGAAAATGATAGCTCGAAGATCGCCACTTTTCAATTGGTGGTTAATGGCTGGGAAATTGTTAAGGCCTACAACGAATTGAACGATCCTAACGAACAGCGCGATCGTTTTGGAGAACAGGAAGCGGCCAGAAAGAAGGGTGACGATGAAGCGCATTCGATCGATGAGGACTATTTGGAGGCTCTGAGTTACGGTATGCCGCCGACGGCCGGTTGGGGGATGGGAATTGATCGTTTGCTGGTGCTCCTTTTGGATCAAAAAAATGTACGGGATGTTATCCTCTTTCCACTTCGCAAAACCAAAAAAGAGTAGCTCTCTTTTGGCCATTGCTTAAAACAAAAAAGTGCCTTTATAATAACTTGTTTCGAGCTTTAATACATCAAAATGTTTAAATCGATCGATCCCAAAAAGACTCCCGCCGAGAGAGAAAAGGGAGTGATCAAGTTCTGGAAAGAAAATCAAATTTTTGAAAAAACCATTGAAAACAGACGAGAAGCCAAGTCTTACAGCTTCTTTGACGGGCCGCCGTTCATTACCGGAGTGCCTCATTTTGGAACGATTCTGTCTTCGGTTTCCAAGGATGTCGTCCCCCGATATTTTACGATGAAAGGTTTTAGAGTCGATCGACGTTGGGGTTGGGATTGTCACGGATTGCCGGCGGAAAATTTGGTGGAAAAGAAATTGGGCTCAAAAAGTAAAAAAGATATTGAGGAGAAAATCGGCATCGAGAAATTTGTAAATGAATGTTTTATCGCCACATCCAAGATTGCCGGAGAATGGGAGGCGGTTATTGACAGAGTCGGTCGCTTTGTTGACTTCAAAAATTCCTACAAAACAATGGATTCAAGCTATATGGAATCTGTTTGGTGGGCCTTCAAGGAGCTTTACAATAAAGGTTTGATCTACAAGGATAGTCGAATCTCCCTCTATTGTCCGCGTTGCGCTACGCCACTTTCGAACTTTGAGATCGCAATGGACAACAGTTACGAAGATGTAACGGATGAGGCGGTTTTTATTAAATTCAACTTGCACCATACGGCGAAAAGCGCCTTGGGTCTGCCTTTAGAGCTGGAAGCTTATTTCGTGGCTTGGACAACAACGCCCTGGACTTTGCCGGCCAATACGGCTTTGGCGGTCAATCCAGGCAATGAGTACTCTGTTGTCGCTTCAAAAAATAAAAAAGGAGAAGAATATTATTTTATTTTAGGCTCGGAAAAATTCAAACAGCTGAAGAAAGAAAAAGATTGGAAG